>JBAYVI010000004.1:0-69056 GCA_041674625.1 Melioribacteraceae bacterium
GGCTGCCTAACTGGCTGCCTAACTGGCTGCCTAACTGGCTGCCTAACTGGCTGCCTAACTGGCTGCGTAACTGGCTGTCTAACTGGCTGTCTAACTGGCTGCGTAACTGGCTGTCTAACTGGCTGTCTAACTGGCTGTCTAACTGGCTGCCTAACTGGCTGTCTAACTGGCTGCCTAACTGGCTGCGTAACTGGCTGCCTAACTGGCTGTCTAACTGGCTGCCTAACTGGCTGCCTAACTGGCTGTATAACTGGCTGTCTAACTGGCTGTATAACTGGCTGTCTAACTGGCTGTCTAACTGGCTGCGTAACTGGCTGTATAACTGGCTGTCTAACTGGCTGCGTAACTGGCTGTCTAACTGGCTGTCTAACTGGCTGTCTAACTGGCTGTCTAACTGGCTGTCTAACTGGCTGCCTAACTGGCTGTATAACTGGCTGCCTAACTGGCTGCCTAACTGGCTGTCTAACTGGCTGCCTAACTGGCTGTATAACTGGCTGCCTAACTGGCTGTATAACTGGCTGTCATTTTGATCTTTAATTTCTATTCCATTTTTTAAGCAATAAATAGCATAGATGATAGGTAAAAAAACCTTATCATTAGATTTTATATAATTAAAAAATAATTGAGATTCAAATGGATTTTCAGCAACTAATACAACTGGATTTTTAAAACCTGCTGTTTTATAATTCCAATGAATTAAATCTTCTGCTTTTTCTTTTTTGAAATTTTCATACCTTTTTCCATCATAAATTCCTTCTGTATATTTTTTAATATACTCTGGTATTTTAGCTTGAATTTCTGGGGTAAAGTCTTTTAAAGTTTTAAGTTGTTTTTCCATACTGATTAGTTATTTGATAGTTAAACGTAATAAATAGTAAAAGGTTGCAAAAAACAGAAAATCCCCGAATTAACGAGGACTATCTGCTTCTATAACCAGTAGAACAAACCGCTTAACCCATTAAGAAAGTGGTTTTATGCCTACGAAGATAGAAAATGTATATGAGAATAAGTAATTTTATATCTATTTTAACAAATTAAGTGGTGAAAAGTAATGAAATATAACTACCGACGCTGGCGAGTCAAGTGATAAAATTTGTATCCTCCGGCGGCTTAGTGAATATTTAACAAGTGAATATTCTGTATTCTTACTCTAATGCAACCTTTGTAATGATTAGACGTATAAAAACTCAAACACAAATTATTAACTAATAAAAACCATATAAAATGAATGAAATAATTGAATCAAATAAACTAATAGCTGAGTTTATGGGAGTTAAGGTTAATTGGGTTTCAAGTAACTATTTTGACACTGATGGTGATTGGAATATAGAATTAGACTTTCTGCCGGAAATCATGCAAGAGTCAGAATTAAATAGATTAGCTACTTGCGACAATCCAATGGACAACTTAAACTTTCACGATAGATGGGATTGGTTGGTTCCGGTAATAAATAAAATAATAGAAATAGATATAACTCCCGCTCCTAATTGGACCGGATATAGGGTTGAGATAATCCCGCGCGGATATGTGTCTATTTCAGGGTTTCCTATGGATAAAATAGTTACAAACATTTCAAAAGAAGGGTCGTTAATCACCGCTACTTACAAAGCGGTGATTGAATTTATAAAGTATTACAACAGAAAGCACAATCCATGAATATAGTAGACATAAAAAGCTAGTGGGAATCCGGCGGAGGGTAAACAAAAGCAGGGAGCTTTAACCTCCAATTATACATTGATTATTTAACAATTAGAAACAATAAATAAAATGGAAGAGTGGAGTAAATTCATAGAAATACTAGAAGCTAGTGTTAAAAAGAACGGTAAATATTACCCTATAACACTAGGACACTTACTAGCGATAGCTAAAATAGTTGACGAACAATCCGGCAATGATAATTGGCCTGAGGCAGACGTTGGGGATATGTTTTAAATGTTAAATTTTCATTCATCTATTGACAAATGATATTTTGTATGTATATTTGCATCACATCCCGGAAAGATGTACATTTGACATAAGTTTTCTGTTCTTCCAAATATAAAACTAAATCCTCAACACGCGTCTTTCCGGGCAAAAAAGTTGGGGATTTTTCCTTTCTATCCATTTCCTTTCAAAATTGAGATGAAATAATAAAAGCGAATTTCCTTACAGAATTGAAATGAAAACTATAAACCGGGAGCAATAAGTAGCCACAGCGGAATTAGTTTGTACTTTAAGAGATTACTGGCGTTCGAGTCTCGTCGATGGTGTCAAGGAAAGAGTCGATTACAGGGCGTCCGATAAGCGGATTAAAAGTGGTTTCCAAGATTAAAAGGGCTTATAGTCTTTTAATTGTTGTGTAAGGTATGCAGCTCAAGTGGTCAAGCAGAACTTTATTACATCGATAACCCTCTAAAAGGCGCTGAAATACAGGCTTTTTAGTAGGGCTTTCTGTGTCCGTTGCTCAGGTGTCAGTCTTAGTAGTAAGCAGTAAGTGTTAAGGCTGCCGGTTCAGGGGTAAGGGTTGCAGGGGGTGGTCGGTGGTGCTATGTTTAATTTTAAAAATATATATTATGGGTCCAACTAAAGAACAACAAAGAGAAAAAATAAGAATGGCTGAATTGGCTGCTAAACAATTAGAAAAAGATTATCAAAAATCTTTGAGGGAAGAATCTATTAGAAATTTTAACGATAACCCAGACTTTGCTAAAATAGACGCTTTAAGTTTTTTTGGAATTTCAGGAATATATTTCTTGTATAAGAACAATCAATTGGTTTATATTGGAGAAAGTAGATGTATTATTTCTAGAGTTTCGCGTCATTATGAAGAAAATACAAAGCAATTTGATAAATTCACTTTTTCTGTATTTACCGGAACTTCTGATGCCAGAAAACGCAAGGAAAAAGCTTTAATAAGAAGATTTAAGCCTAAATATAATAATACTCACAATCCAAATATAGATCGTAGAAAAAAAGTGAAATTAATATTTGGCGCATCTAGGTGTTAAAAATGTAACCTTTTATAATTTACCACGTAAAAGATAATAGATTTAAGAATAGAGATACTACCTTTTCACTAGACATGAGTTATAAGTTAACAAGGGGGTGGTTTGGCTTAAAAGCTGTTCAATTCAGTGAAGTTCTTAGATTTACGCACCATCTGACCTAGAGGGAGGAAAACCTTAGGCTTAGAAATAAGGTCGATGTAAGTGGGTTCGAATCCCGCCGATACAGATGGTGTTTTTTTTGAAATATTAAATTAATTATATGGGCAGTTGTAGGTAATAGTAACCCGGAAGATATTATAGAAATAATGTACAATAAAGCTATACAAGTTCCGTTGCGAGTTCGAGTCTCGTACTGTCCACGAATCTGTTAGAGTCAGATCGCTAGTCGAGCGCCATGATGGCGGCAGGGGCATAAAACACCCTTCAGGGCAGACTAAAACACCTGTTTCAAGAACGGGCAGGACCTTGTGGTCGGATTCAGGTGTTTTTTGAAATATTGTTGGAGTGGCGGAATGGTAGACGCATTGTTACAGAGCTTTCTCAAAAGCTAAATAAGCATTTGGCTCTGGGTGAATAGGGTAGGCGAAATATAATACCTGAGAAATATTATATACTAGTCGTGCAGGTTCGAATCCTGCCTCCAACACAATCAATACTTAAAAACAATGAATGAACCAGAAAAGAAAATGCTTAAATCTTTAAATGACTTTATGAAAGATTATGGCATAGAATCAATTTCATTTGGTAAATCACATAGTCTAAAAAAGACTCGCGGTAAAAAAGCAAAACCAATTAATAAATCAACCAATGACAAAGAAAATAGTAGTAGTAAGTAGTGAAAGGGGGAAGCAATGTGATTTGTTTCCATGGTCGAGCGTTCATGATGGAGAATTTGATGAGAAGGGATTTAGAATTGCAGGTAAAAGCAATTGGATTCCACCTACATTTACATTAGTGGATTACGCAGGGGATACTAAGAAGTGTCCATATTGTAAATTGGATTTTGCCGCCGATGCTCCTTTTGTAGTGGCAAGCCAGAAAGGGGATGAAGATATGTGTATTAGATGCCATGAGAGAAGATATGTAGTTGGTAGGGACGAATACAAAGATGCGGTGAGGGCTGAACTGATTGCAGAACTAGGCATTAAACATAATATTAATCTAAAATAACGAATGAGTGAAAATAAGCCTGTAATTCGAGGGATAACTATAAACGGTCCCTTACTATTAAAAAAGATAGAAGTGTTATCTAAACTTTATTGTGGTGATTTGGCGGTATCAGAATTAAACACTCTGGCCGCCATTATTACTTATTCCAATAACAATTCTTTATTTATCTCTCCTATTATTTCCCGCCAGCTTCAGAAATCATTTAACATTACACCCAGTGCTTTTAGTACATCTTTATTCAGATTATCTCAAAAAGGATTAATAAAAAAGGATTCAAAGACCGTTACCTTGAATCCTATATTTACCGGTGTGATGGAAATGGATAGACTGCTTGTGAGCTTTGTGGAGGATTAATCTCCAGTGGAGTCTATTTGCCTTGAAAACTCTTTGATCTTATCGTTTTCGGCGGAAATCTTAACCACTTCTTTAAATTCAAATTCATAAAGAATATCATTCCACACTTTAAGATTTTCTGTATGCCAGATGAAGAATAGTGTGTTTACCTCCTGTTTATTCCAGTATTTCTCAAATTCAGTTAGGCGGTTAATAGCAGCTCTTAGTGGAACTACTGTCTTTGAATGAGAGAATATATCGGCCGGTATCTGAAAGCGGGTATTCTGCTCGTTATAGGCTTCAAGAATGTGGATTAATTCGGACAGGGTTTGTGGCTCTTTTTTCATTTTAAATCAATATAAACGTAAGTTATAATTGAAAATATTAAGGCTAAATAAGAGCCGTTTCCAAATATATGGAGTTCGTTTTTTTCTTGTACGGCTTGTATTAAGTCAATTGATGTAAATATTATTGCACTGAAAGTGAAGAACAGTAAAATAAATATAATTATTTTATATTTTCTCATTTTATAAAGGTTATTTGATTGTTGGTGATGGTTATTGTGAGTGGTAGGTTAAGGACGTCTAGGAAATCAGACCCTTCTTTTAACCCTGCAATAGAGGCAATATTATTCATTGTAATGATTAATTTATCATTTATAGGGAAATACACTGGAAGAGAACCAAAGTTACCTGAGAATGTAAATTTAGCCATATTAACACCGTTTAATAAAGCATCAGATATTGATATTATTTGTGCCGTGTAGTCCCCGTCTTGGATGTTTTTATTCACTATCCCGGCAGGAATCTTTTTCTTTCTAATTGTTAACATTCCACAACCTCCTCCACAAGCTCAGCTATTGATATTTCGGCAAGTACGTCGGAGAGGGGGCGGAAGTGACGTTTGTGAAAGTGTTGCGTGCCTCCTAATGAATTGTACTCATATCCAATTACATTAAAACTATCAGAATGAAGTCTACTTTGAACTACTCTTACAATTGAGTAATCTGGCGGGTATACAGAAAGATGTACGTTGTAAGCATCTTTTGGCGCACCAGTGTATTTAAATACCATTTCCATACTATTCTATTTTATTGAGTTATTAATTACTGGGGGTGGGGGTTAAAAATACATTACTCGTTTATACTTAGGCCTTGTTAACACAGAGTGATAAACATGGTGTTTGTAAGTTATTTTAATGTACGTGTCGTTTATTTTTAAAACTTCATAATCTTCACTATCCACTTTTACATAAAGTTCTTTCAAATAAACTTTATCCATTCCCCATTGACAAATTTCTGTAAGTACCCACATAGCTACCTGAAAATCATCATTCACTTCCTTTAATAACGATTCTTTATCGGCAATATCTTCTACCCTTTTAATGTTTATTTTGCTGTAATTATTATCAACAAAATCATGTATAAAATCGCAAATTATTTTTTCTGACTTTCTCATCTCTATTTCTTTTTAATATAATACGTACTATCCTTATTAATTCTTGCTGTAATGCCATTGCACTTAGCTAGGGAGTCAATATACCTATCACGTTCATTACACGCATTCGATACGTGGTAAGCGCATTGATCTGACATTATAGCGAACGTTGCAGCTATACCGATTGCGGCACCTGCGCAGAGTAGGGCGAGGGATTTCATTTTATTGTAAGGGTTAGAAAAACACATATTCCAGTACCCACAAGTAACCCTGCAACAAAACCAAACAATGTCATAGTCCAGTCCTTTGGCGGTTTTTTGCTCACTTCTTTTTTATAGAAGTCAACCTGCATATTGAGGGAAACAATTTCATTTCTATACTCTGTTAAATCAGAGTTTAGTTGTGAGTGCTTTTCGCTTAGCTTAAAGTACTCTACTTCGTAGTCTGGCTGGCTCATGGCTTTACTTTCTTTGATAATCGGTTAAACGTTTTTTCGGATATTTTTACAAATCCTTTTAAATCTGGCGTGTCTATTGACCTTCTCTTTGAGTTATAAAAGTATATTGGTATTCCCGTGATGGCTATTTCCAAAAATTCCTGACTAAAAATTAACTCACCTGTATTTGAGTTCTTATAGTAAGTGTATTTGGTTATCATAGCTTTACAGTCTCCAATGCTTTAAGTGAATAGATGTTTACTTCTGCTCTTTTGATGTTACGGTCAATTTCTTCCCGTTCTCGTGTTAACTCGTCAATCTTAGCTGTAACGTTTAATCGGTCAATCTGCAAATCCATTGCGATCTTTTCCTGTTCCTGTATTTGTTGTGTCGTTGTCATGGTGTTTGGTTTAATGCTTGGTTACATAGTTGACTGATTGTAGATTTTCTCTAATTCTTTGAAAATAACCATTGTTGTATCTGTCATTTCAGAGTATTTTGCTTTTGATGGAATGCATGTTTTTATTGATGCAAGACTAGCGTTAAATCTAGCGTACAATTCAAATAGTTCGTTTTTAGATTCTATTGTTATTGTTAGTTCGACAGGATTAAATTTTTCTGTTTTGCGTGTTGATTTTACTTTCATGGTTGGTGTGTTATGGGTTAATACTTACTTGGTTAGCTATTAAAATTACATTAAACATTCATTTATTCAACGGTCATTTATTCAACGCTCACAGCATCCTCCGAAGAGCACCAATGATAAACATCAAAGGCAATCGTGATGCGTCCTTTTTCGTCAATAAATAAATCGTCACCACTTATAAACTCGCCCTTACGCCAGTTTTCATTTTCGTCTTTAATTTGATACCAAACGGTTTGCCCATCTAAAGGAAGTGTTAGTCGATTTAATTTTATTTCTGTTACTTTTTTAAATTCTATATGTGCCATCTTACTTTATTTTTAGTTGTTGTTTAATAATTCAGGGTTAGTGTGGATAGTTCCTACCTTTTCATACAAAGGAATATTGAAGTTGAAATAATATCCGTCTCTTTTTAATGATATTGACATAGTTATATCATGCCAAACAACTTCAAAAACTAATCCAGACGGAGCTTTTACAAGATCACCAAAGTATATTTCTTCGCCATTCATGTATTTATAACCGGTGTATTGGCCTACTGATTCGGGTTTGACTTGCACGTTATAATCTAAGTGAGATGGTTTTTGATCAACTATCGCATGTCTATCATGCCTGCAAACATAATACCCATAAACCCACTCGTTGTTGTCAATTCTTTGACCTCTAAATTTTATTATTCTTTCCATAATTTCTTTATTTTTTTAGTCTTTGCTCCCTGTTTACTAGCCCTGCTTCTCACAGCCTTAGAATGCTCTTTACCGTCTTTAGATTGTCTAATACGATAAACATTATAGCAGGGAAGAGGGCGAGCATTATTTAATAAGCTTGATTATTTTGTTTATCATTTCAAGATCAACTTTGTATTGTCCGATACACCCTACGTTTACAGATTTAACGTTACTTACTTCCAAAGCTTTCTTAATCTTAAAAATTGAACTTTCAGGATAAAAAGTGTGATTAATTGTAACGCCTTCAATAGCTGATTTAACTGGGTATTCACCAATCATAAGAGGCTGTTCTTTTATTATGGTAGCCCATTTATCAATATCTCCATCATAAATAACACCATGCGGTTCTCCATTGGCTCCGACAGCATAAACACAATTAGGATACAACGAGCATAGTGTAATCCCTCTTATAACTTCGTATTGATAGTCACTATGAGCAGATTTAAATTTGCATCCTATTGGATATTTTTTAATGGCCTCTTCAAGAAGCGCGGCCATATTTGGTTTACCTTGTTTAAGCGCTTCAACTTCTTTTTGAATGTCCGCTAATTGTTTTTCTAAATCTTGTAATGTTTTCATCTTATTAATTCCAAATAAATACCCATTTGGTAGGGATTGAGTTATTAATTTCATTCATTACTATGTCAACGTATCGCAGACGGTAGTGTTTTGATAGGGGTGTTTTCATGGGTTGGTTTCTTCGATGCATTGGGTTAGTATTTCGATACGCTTTTCATAAGAACCCTCATACCCGTATTCAGCAGTTGGAAACCAAAACATCGAAGCTGAATTTGGCCGCTTAGAATTGAACTCTATAAATTGACCTTCATGCATTATTTCAATGGGAATATTTAAAGACCTTAAAGCGTCTTCAATGCAAGAGCACATCCAAGTATTTATTTTGTCGTTAAAACGCTGGTTACAATTTATTAGCGCTCTTCTATACACGTGATTTCTTTGTTCTTTAGTTAGTTTTTCCATGATTACTTAGTGTTTAAAAATTCGATTAGCTTAGCTGGAATGTATTTCTTATAGCATTTTATAAGTTTAATCTCAATGCCATTTTCAGTCTCTCTCCAAAAAACTAAACCATCTAATGCTGATTTTGCAACGGCAAACTTTTCTACTGATGTTGTTATTATTTCCATGATTACACAGTCTTTGCTTTGGTTAGTAGTGATTTGATGCGAGATATAGTACTGTTGCTTGTTCCTGTTTGTCCAAACCTTCCATTTAGGTATTCTATTTGTAGTTTAGCTTCACTTAACCCATTCACCAACTCCTCCACCAAATAACCGCTCGCTGCTATACGGGCGCTGGCTTGGGCTTCTGATGGGGTTGTACCATAGCACGTGAACGTTATTTTTCCGTCTACTTTTACTGATGTGTGGTAGTATCCGTTGCCAACTGTTATCACTTTTTCACTTATCTCAATTTTCTTTTCCATTGTTGTAGGGGGTTAATTAGTTTAAAGGCTCTACTTTAAGCTCCAGAGTTTTAGAAGGTTGTTTATTCAGCTCCCAGTTATTCGGTGGAGCTTATACCGAGGGGGCGGGATTACTTCTTTTCAATGATTATTACCTTATCTAACTTTTGATTATAAGCCGCTTTAAACCCGTCTTTGTATGCCCTTGAGTAGGTTTCGTTTCTTTCATGAACAACCGGTGCGGCTGCAAGTAAAATGACAGACATAAATAGCCATAAAATGTAATTCACCACAGAAACTCCTGAAATAAATCTGTTTTGATATTTTGACAAAGCGGTTGTGATTGACATTGTTATTGCCGATAAAATCAGTATAGCGTATATAAAGTGTATTGTTGTCATAATTATTTTTGTTTTAATTCGTTTTCTTTTTTTATTAATGAGTTAATTCGTTTCCACACACTTGCGGTTGGAAGCCCTTCAATCTCTCTTTTTCTAGCTAATTTTCTACAAGCCGCTATTGCTATTTCGCAATCACTTAAATCCGTACAATCTTCCGCTGTGTAAATTCCGGACATTATATTTGTTCTTGTTGTCATAACTTCTATTTTTTTTACTGGTTTATATTAAGAGGCTGGTGTTGTGATTATTCTTTATACGTGGTTAAAATTAAATGGGTTGCGTTTTGGCCGCTAAATGTGAATTAATTTCACGCTCCAATTCGCTGTTTTTGTCCTCTAATACTTCAATTGTACAGTCATAAAGATAATCAAATAGTTTTCCGGCGGCTGAATCTGTTAAAAATTCATTGTGCTGGGTATATCCAAAAGCCCAAAGTGTCTTTTTAGCGCGGATTATGTCCTGAATTAGGATAAGCTTTTCGTTGAGCCTGTCTTGTTTTTCTTCTTCCACACATTGGCGGAGTATTGCTAATATTCTAGGGTTTGTCATGGTTACTAGTTTTAGTATTGTTTTTTACTGGAGAATAGTTTATCTATTGCCCTTTGTTTTTGATATTGGCGGCTGAATATGTATTTAATACGTCTTATTATAGCCTTAATGTGTCCTTTAATCATAGTTCGTTAATACTATTTATTTCTTCCTGAGTGAGGTATGTAATACGTTTACCATAATACAGGGCGGCTAAAATGCTTTCTTTTTGATCTGATTCGGCGGGAAGTCCAAATTGATCGTAATATCTGCATGCCAATTCGGCGGTTGTTTCTTGTTTTAATTTGTCCATGATTATATAAGGGTTAAAGGGTTAAAGCCAATTTAATTGTTTTGCTACTCTGTTAATCTCAGTGAAGGCTATTCTATGGCAACCAATAAGTACAAAGTCTTTGTTTACTTCCTATACTGAGTACTGCATGATTTTTTGTCCGCAATCACCATTTAAACAGCCGCCAGATTTATTAATTTTAATAAGCCAGTTAAAGAAACGTTTGGCAATTCCTTCAGGAATCTCTACATTTTGGCTAGTTTCAATGCGTTTTTTGTCGGTATTGTAGCGCAAATAGTCCATTCCATTACGCACATACAGTGAATTAGTTTTAAAATCCCTGAATTTGCGAAGTTCTTTTACGTGTTCTTTCTTTAGCTCAGCCTGTCTTTTTGCTTCGCGCTATTTAATTGCAGCCTCTTTAATTTCTGCGTATTTTGCAAACTCGTCTTTATTGGACACCGCTAATAAGGCAGCTAATTCGGATTTTAACTCTTTATAATCAAAACCAATAAAATTGGAATACCTTTCTACCTTGTCGCGCAACTGGTCTAATTGTGTTAGGTATAATTCAGGCTTTTTAGCTTTTGCCAGTTTTAGCCCGATTTGTTCAGCCTCTTTTATCCAATATTCTAAATTTTCGTATTTGTCCCCGGCTGGATATGGGCAATATATTAAATTCAAATGATTTGCGGCGCTTCTCACCGTGCTAATATGTTTGGCGGTGGTATTTGAATAAGAACGAGTGGTAAATAAAGTTCCTCTATTTCCATCAATGCCTATTGAGTGCATAGCAATACAGAAATGATAGCCATAAGAATATATTTTGTCGTTGTTAAAATACAGATTACCGTTTGATGTTCTGGCCTCGTCTTGGATTTTATTAGCCCATAAGTGAGCTACATTTTCAGGTGATACTACTTTTTTCATAATGGTTAAGTTTTAAGGTTTATATCTCAGATTTGTAAGGAATTAATGTTTATTTATTTTGTCACAGATTTGTAAGGAAGTTATTTATATAGCTTTTCAAGCTCATTAATTAAGTTTTCATGAAATTGCCTGATATTGTTTTTAATATTTGCGGGCAAATACATTGAGACATGCGAATATTGATTTATTTTATTTTCTAATTCAGCGCAAAGGCAATTTAATTCTTCTAATGCATTGTGGTTGGCTTCTTTTATTGGTTTTGCTTTCATGGCTTTTAGTATTATAGATTTGTAATGATTTCTAAATTATATCCTTCGCTTTCCAATTCGGCGGCTAAATCTTTGTATTGTTCTGGGGCGGCTATTTCTAATCCTTTTGCGTACCAAATATTGCACGCGTTGTGCTGCCCTACATGAGAATAACAGGTATAAAAATCGCCTTTTGGCAAGCCTTGTGAATTTTCATGTGCTTCTGTAAATAACGCTAGTATATCGCCATCATCTTCGATTAAGAATATTACTTTAGTTTTATGTTTATCTTTTTTCATTGTATTTGATTAGTTAAGTGAATAATTAGGGGCAATGGGTGTAAAAATGGCGTGATTCTCGGCGGCTGTCAGTCTATCTATGGTGAGAACGTTGTTTAACACTACTTTCATAAGACATTTATGTGTAAATCTTATTCTGGCGGCTAACATTATCTTGTTCTGTTTGCGTTTTAAATCTCTGTAATTCATGGGTTTTTAGATTTGCGGTTAATAACTCGTGTAGGATATCCTATTAATTTGTATTCTCTTAAATCGTGGGATAATAAGCTCTCTTTCTTACCAATTGGGCTTAATTTGTCGCTCATTTCTAAATTAGTAAACGAACTATTACACTCGTATTCGCTACAATCTTCCCATCCTTGTCCGTAATTTTGTTGTATTACTCTGCAATAATTGTGTTTAAGTTGTTTTTTATGTGGCGTTCCGGCGGCTGAATCTAATATTAAGCCTGAATTCGTGAATATTTGAATGTTTCTTTTCATGGTTATAGGTTTTAAAGGGGTTATTAAGCTAATACAGAGAAGCATATAAATAATGCATCCATACTCATTGTTACTAAAATCGCTTTAACAGCGTGTAATTTTGTGCCTTTCAAGGCTGGAATTGTCATTAGTGTTATCATGGTTTTGTGTATTTAATTGATTTGTAAATTTTACGTTTGCTATTCGGCGGCTAAACCTTAATTATAATCCTATTCATTAAAGATATATACTTATTTAATAACACTAACCCTCTTCTACTTCCTTTTACTATTATGCCATTAATATAAATATCTTCATATATAATTTTAGTAACATATGCAACATTAACTATCCTATTACGGTGAACTCTTATAAACCAATCAGGTAAGCCTAAAGCTATATTATTTAAACTAATACATTTCATTAATCTCTGATCTTTAAAATACACTTTACAGTAATTACCACAACTCTCAATAAGCCAAATACACTCAACATCAATTAAATACACATTTTTATTATCTTTAATCTCTATATTCATATCTATTGTTTACTTATTCAAAGATACATCATCATTCCATATTCCTGCGTTTTCTATCAACCCTAATTACCGCTTACATAGTTATTCAACCTTTCATCACATTTATTCCCTAATCACCTCACTTTCAACGCCAATAACATAACAATTAACCATAACACACATTCCACAACACCACAAATAACCCATTAATATGCTAAATATAGCGGATATAGGTATGGTTGAGGGATTATGCTCTAACTACACATGTCTACACTCATTAACTATACAATATGCTTCAACTAAGCACACTTGCACACATAAATATATTACACACAACACGCCACAATAATCTAATTTGTACGATAATCTGCTTAAATAGTTTCCAAAACATAAAGAATATTTGTTATATTTATCGAAATTTAC
Organism: Melioribacteraceae bacterium; assembly: GCA_041674625.1. GTDB lineage: Bacteria > Bacteroidota > Ignavibacteria > Ignavibacteriales > Melioribacteraceae > BRH-c32. The sequence goes on from JBAYVI010000004.1 coordinate 13,259, forward strand.
GGGGTATGTATAAAGAATATTTAAAAAAGCGTATAATTGATGCGCGGAAAGAGGCTAAATTAACCAAAAGTGACATGGCGGGTAAATTAGGAATAACACTTCCTACTTATTATAAGTTTGAAAGGGAAGGGATAATTAGCCTAAATCACTATATCCAATTGTGTGACATTCTAAACTTACACATTCAGATAATACCAAAACATTTCCTTACAGAATTGAGATAGAATGAACACACTCTTATTTCCTTTCAATATTGAGACGGCATTATAACTAATCATTTAACATCACACGTCTCACACTAATTACAATTTATTCCGCCCAATCTCGTCTTACCATCCCCAAAAATTAACATTTCCTCAAAATCCATTCCAAAGTCAATTCCAATAGCTTTTTAGCCCCGGTACATCGGTTCAAATGTTTTTTGTGGAAATAATGGTGCATAGTCCCGTTCTAACATATAAAAATTATAAAAAAAATTATAAAAAAAATTAGAATATTTTTTTGGGGTACAATGGTGTTTTTATTATCTTTGTAATATGGAAAAAATAAGGTTTAGAGATACAAAATATTGGGTTTATCCTGATGGTAGAGTTTGGTCTGATAGTTTTGGTGGCGGATTTAAGTCATTTACAACTCATTATGTTGGTTATTTACAAACGAGTATAAGTTTGGGAAAAAAGGGTAATAAGGTTAAAAAAAAGTTTTTTATTCATAGAATGGTTGCGGAGTGTTTTATTCCTAATCCTGAAAATAAGCCTCAGGTTAATCATAAAAACGGAATTAAGACAGATAACAGGGTAGAGAATTTAGAGTGGTGTACAAGGAAGGAAAACATGAATCACGCTTATGCAACTGGTCTGGTTGAAATTAATGTAAATAATTGGGTTTATCGTAAAAATTTGTTTCCTAGAAATGTTTTAAGTGATTATCAGGCTGAAAAAGGTCGTTTGATGTGGTTCAATGGAAAAAGTTATAGTGAGATAGCTTTGGAACTGGGTGTTAGTAGAAGCGCTGTTTATTCCGCCGTAAATGGCAAAAATGGACATAAATTAAATGGATTTACTCCTATTGATTATAAGAAAAGGGTTGTTTTTTTAAATGAAATGGAAAAGGAGTGGAAGAGTGATTTTTTTCGGGCCACTAAAGGCGTAAAAAATAAAAAATATATTATAAACGAAGTTGGTCCGCCGGATTGGAGTAAGATAATAAACAATGAGCCTATCCCGGTTACTATAAATATTAAATAAAAAATTTTAGTAGATTTTTGCAACCTTGTATGATTGTATACGTTAAAGAGGGTGTATGGCTAAAAAGTATTCAAAGAGGGTGGATAAGGAGGGGGTGAGATTGGCGTGGGTGATGAAGGTGTATAAGTTTAGTGCAAGACAGGTTGCTGAGAAGTTGGGGGTGAATGTTTGCACTGTATATAGGATATATGCTGATAAAAAGACAAGGATATGAAGAAGTGTTTGAAGTGTGGGGTAAATAATCAGAGGTATAGGGTATTGTTTGAGGGGGCTTATTGTAAAGATTGTGTAGATGGTGTCCCGACAAGGGAGAGAAGTTGGTATAAAGAGAAGATTGCCGCCGAGAAGGTTCGTAAAGAAGCTAAGAAAGCGAAAGTTTTCCGCCGGAAAGCGGTAAAGATTATAGAGAAGGCTGTTAAATCCCCTAAAAAGGTAAAATTATGTAATAAATGTAGATGTGGTCTCACTAAAGATAACACTTACCCTGTTAAAGGTGGAAAACTTGATTGGTATTGTAAATGGTGCAGGATTGAGGTGAATAAGGAGAATAGGGATAGGGTGAAGAATGCTGGTCTAAAAAAGGGGATAAAGTTAATATTAAAGCACTTGTTGCATTCTGATGATAATTATAAAATAAGATAACATGGATATTAAGGTGGAATTAATAAGTGAATATAGTGTGGAGGTGGAGAAATGGCGGGGGAGGAAAGAAAAGGCTGTTAAAAGGGCTAATGAAGATTTATCGCTTATTGTTCCATTAGTGGAGGAGTATTATGAGGCGAGGAGACCGGTGGGGGATATGGTGGTGTATAGTTGGAATGTAAAGGGTGGTGTTGAGGGGTTTAAGGTGTTTTTGAATGATTTTCTGAAGGTGTGTGTTTGTTATCCGGGGACAGTGGTTAAAGTAAGTAGGTAGATATATGAGTTTATACGACAAATTAGGGGTAGATAAAGGAGCTTCTGCCGAAGAGATTAAAGATGCTTATAAGGAAAAAGCTAAGAAATTACACCCTGACAAGAATGGTGGTGATGGTAAGGAGATGGCGGAAGTGAATCATGCTTATTTAGTGTTAAGAGACCCTGCTAAAAGGGATAAATATGATGCCACCGGCCAGGAATATGAGGAGAGTTTTGATGTTAAGTTTGCGGGGTTTGTAAACACTATATTTATGAAATTAGTGGATATTGAGGATGTTGATACGAGGGATTTGGTTGGATTGTTTAAGAATCAGGCTAATTTACATATAAAGAAGTTGTGTGGGGTAAAGGAGGAATTGGAATTTAAGAAGAAGAAATGTGAGAAAGTGTTTAATAGGCTCGGCGGGGATAATAGGATTGGAAATGTAGTTTCTATGAATATAGATATGTTTAAGTCGGAGATTTCAAAGATGGAGGAGGAGATTAAATTCATGGAAGAATGTTTTGAAGTGATAAGCCATCATAATTATAAATTTGATGAACCTAAAGATGTAAATGAATTTTATGTAACATTTAACAGATAAACCATGAGACTTCCACCGCCAGACAGAACTAAATACCCATTTAAAACACTTAATTTGAATGATAGTGTAGTTACTGAAGGTAATTACAGGGTGATAAGGATATGCGCGGATGGATATAGGAACAGGAGAGGATGGATGTTTTTAGTTAAGGATTTAGGAGAAGGTAAAGTAGAAATTAAAAGATATAAATAGTAGTAGTAAAATTTTGAAATTAATTATTAACCAACTATATTTACAGTAATATGACAACGATTAGTAACGACATTCCGCCGAACAGCACTTTGTATTTTTTAATTTGTGTATTGGCGGCAGTGATAGTAATATCTTTTTGTATATGCTAACAGCTAGCGCTATTCATAGATATGGTATAGAGGGTGTATGGGATATGTATGCCTCTATAAACGATCTTTTCTCAGGGAGTGATAATGACCCATTTTTAAATGCAGATGCTTTAGCTGGCGAAATAGGGGCTGTATTTTGGGATATAACAGTGGCTATTGCCAGTAAGGATAAGTGTATTATTCAAGTTCTTGTTTTTAGAAATAAGATGGGATATGACAAATATAAATCGGACGGAGTAGTAATTTTTGACCATAAAGAATAATGGAAACAATGACAATACAAAGAGGGACTATTTCTTTGCCTGAAGGGCAGGGTCCGGTTGTTTATGTGAGGTTTAAAAAGCCTCGCAGACCAAGAAAGTGGAAAAAGCGATTCTTTAAACTGCATGGATATAATTGGACTAAAAACATTGTTAATGGATGGATGTGTTTAAATGATGATGGTTTCTATCCAAGTCAAACACCCATATATGCAACTATTACGCAAGAACATTTAGATGTTTTTGATAAAGAATGAAAGGTGGAATTGCAATAGGAATAGGTTTTTATATCCCGATACTTAATGGTAAGATTTGGGTGGAATATTTTGTAAATTAAGTTATGATTCAGAAAATAACAGGTAAAATAAGAACTATATTTGATACTCAAAACATTGGGGATAACTTTAGTAAAAGAAAGTTTGCGGTTGATTACATAGCTAACCCTGACGCCAAATGGAATAAGCCGTGTCCAATTCAGTTTTATGTATTTAATCGTAAAAAAGATAAAATTAACCTTTGTAATGAATTAAACACTTTTTCTCCGGCAGATGAAGTAGAGGTGGTGTTTAGTCTTCGAGGAAGGGAATTTAACGGTAAGTATTTTAATGTATTAGAGTGTATTAGTATAAAAGCATTACAACTTTGTAAGGAAATAAACAAATAATAATTTATCACAGAATTGAAATGGCTTCATCGGACGAATATCAACAGCAGAATGAATGGAATCAAATTGTAAACAAGCCTTGTTTCTTTCCGGGAGACGGGAGTCAAATGGATATAAATTCGCAGATTTACGCAGGAGAAAGAGAGCGAAATTATTGGTTTAAAAAGGTTACGGGCGTTTCCGGTGAAGATGTATTTTTATTTAATGACAATGATTTAAACAACACAAACAATGATACTATACACAACCACTAAAATAGAAACTAAAGCCGACTATATTCGTTGGCAGATGCACTACAAATTTCGCGAGAAATTAATCAATGAAGTGATGGCTAAAGTGTTTAACAAAAATACTTTTGTAAATTCAGTCGTAGAGGACGCTTAGAAAAAAGCAATGCAGGATATAAACAATGCTATTAAGTAAGTAACAAATAAAACAGATATATAATGAACTACAAAAAAATTAGTTTAAATGCGCATGGCGCAAAAGGCGCAGAGATTTTCTTTTTGGAGCCGAATGACAAGGGTCTGCAAGAGCTGACCAAGAAGTACCCACGAAATCCTTGTCACATCGGCATGCAGAAGCTATTTAAAGATTTACGCCCGCACCTGCTCAATATCTGCGGGATAATCAATTCTGACATGGATATGAATATTATGGCTCAATATCTATTAGAAACGACCGTAGACTGCATAGAATTAGATGGTGGCACTATCACACTCAGCGGAGAAAAACTTGCAACAGCGGACAAATACATTAAGCTAAAGACATATAAGCTAGAGGCCGAAGATGGCTATGAGCAGTATGACGAAGTATTTAATTTAGTGAATGCTATTTGTGAGGAAACAACTGAGTATTTGAAAGGTAATAAAAAGGCGGACGATATTGAAGCTGCGATGCAGTGGTTGGAAATGAAAGGTAGCGTTAAGGTGAAAGAAGATGGTAAAACTAAAACCCTCACCATTGATGATATTAAGGAGTTCTCTCCTGAGAAATTAAAGGAATGGGCAACTAAACTTCTTGAAACAAACTTTGGAAGCGTAATCCTTCACAATGAAGACTTAGACCATGATGGCGTAGATGTAACTGCGGCTGTTCAGGAGCTTAAAACTGAATTTGAAATCACTGAAGAAGTTAGTCAGATTGAAGTGGCGGAATCAAAACCTAAAAAAGACAAGAAAGTAAAAGAAACAGCTCCATCTACTAACGAAGAAGAACAATTTTAATGAGCAACCCACACACATTATTTCCTAATAAGGTTGTGCTGGAACCTATTTCACACACGTATCAGTGTAGTAATGGTAATCAATACTTATCAGTAAGTAGATTTTTATCATTACTATCTGAGCGTTTTGAAGATACTATTGCTTATAAAAGAGCAAGTGAGGCTACTAAACTTGAATGGAAAGGTAAGGGTAAGACTGCCGCAGATCATGGTACTAATATCCATGAAGCTTTAGAGCTTTACAATAAGACTGGTCAAATACTACAAACTAACGCTCATTTAGAACAAGCTATTAAAAGTATTACTGCTGAATATAATTCTTATCACCAGTCTTATGATGAAATATGTCTTTACAATGATAAGTATAGAATCGCCGGAACTACTGATAAGATTTGTATGATTAGCAATCGTAAAGAGTGCGAAGTGGATTTGGCGGATTATAAAACAAATATTTCAAAAGGTATATATTATTTTAGTGATTACAAGAAGAGGATGTTCCCTCCATTAGATCACTTACAGGACTGTAATTACGTGAAGTATAGTTTGCAGTTAAGTATTTATGCTTATTTCTTTGAAGAGCTTACGGGCAGGAAAGTAAGACAACTTTACATACACTTTATACCGCCAAATGACATGATGCAGCACAGAAAGATTCCTGTGATGTACATGAAGAATGACGTGAAGATATTACTTGAATTGTATAAGGACACAGTATTAAACATAGTTGAACCAGTAATGATAAATCAAACAGAAGATGAAGAGGAGTTTTAATGGAAAAAACAACTAAATACAGAATAGGCTCTGAGCATGATTTATGGCTTCCTGTAACAATAGAAGTTTATAAGGGAACAATCATTGGCTCTAGTGATAAAAGATTAGTGGAGATAGGTTCTAATTTTGAATCTATGAGAAAATACTGGGAGCAATTCGACGGAGAAAACAAATACACCATAACACTTATACCTGATGAAAACACCAATTAGCGGAAGCCCTGATGAATTTGCAGAGAATTTATACTGGGAATATAATAAGTTTGAAAACTTAACCACTGATGAAGTTAAGAGGCTGTGTATATCTACACTTGATATTTTAATGCAGGAAGTGGACACACACAAGAGAGTGTATTACAAAACAGCTAAAGAGGCTATTAAAAACAGGGGGAATATATGAGTTATTTATTTTACGTAGACACAAAAAACAATGCTGTTTTACATCCAGAGGTTGTTAAATTATGTCCTTCATTTTTGGCACTTAACGAAAAAGAGATTTTATATGTTGTTTTGTTTGCTGATTACAATTCGATATATAAACAGTTCCCGGAACACGAGCGAAAAAGGAAGGCAATGTGGCACGCTTTTGATGAAAACGAGCATGAGCTTATAGAATCAACTCGAATATTAAATGCGATTCAAGATTATATTTCTTTACAATATAGTCCTAAGATCGAAACAATAAACAAGTATCAAAAGAAGATTGATGATATGCTTGTGTTGTTGGAAGTAGACAATAATCCATCTAGCATTGAAAGGATAGATAAGGCAATAGGTACTCTTCGAAAAAGAATTAATGATATGCAGACAGAGGTTTTGTCTGATACTGTTAATGATGGTGTATTAAAGGGAGGTAAGATTAAGTCTTTTTTAGAGAAGGCAATGTCAAATAAGAAACATTATTTCGCTATTATAGGCAAAAAAGTATAACCATGGCACAAAGATTTAAATTTTTTACAGGCATGGGTTTTGACCCAAGTAATCCAGAGCATAGACCTCCATATATAAAGGGAAAAGGATTTTGTCCGAATCCAATAGTGATTTTCGGAATACCAAAATACGCTGATAGTTTATATGATAAAAAAGTTATAGGAACGCCTGAATATATTGCGTTTTGGGAAGAGGAATTAAGGCGAATACATAACGGGTATCAAACTGGTGGGTGGTGGATTCCCGGACGTTATTATTACTATTTAAACTATTCTGTAATGCAGGACGTTAAGGGTGGAAGTATTAATCCTGACATAGATGATTTACACATGGAACTTGCTTATTTAATCGAGTATTGTAAGACTTATGGTAAAAATTTAATGATTCCTAAAGCCCGTAGGAAAGGTATATCAGAAGCCACTCATAAGATGGTTATAGATTATGGATGGAGGTTTACTTATGACTATAAGGCTGGTATAGCTTCTGGCAAGAAAGATTTTATTGATGACTTTGTAAAGAAATTAAGATATGGGTGGATGTATTTGCCGCCAGAATTTTATACTAATCCAGATTTAAACAATGATGATGAAATTATTGCTGGATATAGTGAAAAAAATAATTTAAACTCCTATGTTCAAGCGGGGACGAGAAACATTATATATACGAGAACAATCCATACTGACGCTACTGGATTTAAAGGAAATTATTACAGAGATATTATTGTTGAAGAGATTGGTGAAACTGAAAAGTTTTTAGAATTTTGGCGCGGAACAAAGTCGGCATTAACTGATGGTATTGGAAATCAGATAGGTTCCGCTTTCTGTTATGGCACAGGTGGGAAAATGGATAAGGGTTCTAAAGATTTTAAAAAGGCATGGTCAAGAAATGAGAAAGAAAATTTTATTGACACTAATAATTTTATAAGATTTTTAATTCCAGCGCAAAGATTTAATATATACGGTGGGGCATCTGAGGCTAAAAGAAGGATTCCCAAAGACTCTAAGTTGTTAAAAGAATATCAGCCTTATCAATTAATCGGCGTTGAAGATATTGAAACATCTTTAGCTAATATATTAAAAGAAAGAGCCGACTTAATTACTAAATCAGACAAACAAGATTACTACGAGCATTTACAAAACGAGCCTATAAATGAGCAGGAAATATTTGCTAAGACTATTGTAAATAATTTTGATTCACAAAAACTTTCCGCTCAACAAGCCATACTTGACGGACAAGTTCATCCAAAATGGACAAAGTATAAATTTATTTGGGCAAAAGATAAAAACGGAATGCCTACAATGACTCCTGAGCCGAAAGTTTTAGAGAAGCATGACGATCAAGAAACTTGTGTTTGGATATTAGATGAAGGACATCCTGTTAATAATTATATTGGAAGGTATTCCGCTGGGATAGACGGGTACAATGTTGATCAAACTAAGAACTCAAAATCTTTGGGCGGAATGTGTGTTATTGATAGGGTTACAAAAACACCCGTTGCGGTTATTTGTTGTAGACCGGCTAGAAAAGAAATGTTTTATGAGCTGTGTATTCAGTTATCTATTTATTATAAAATGTATGGAAACGTACTTGGTGACATAGGGTCCGACTCTGTAATGAAGCATTTTGAGCTTTTTGGGTGCTATCAGTATTTAGCAGATAGACCTAAAAAATTTGAGTCATTAACTAGTGAGCAAATGCACGTTAAATGGGTGCGTTTAACTGATTATAGCAAGCCTAAAATGATAGGGTTAATGCAGTCACATGTCATAGACCATTGCGATAAAATATGGTTCCCTGAGCTTATTAGCCAAATTTCAACTTATGATGAGGGGGCTAGGGATAGTGATAATGACTTGGCGGATGCTTATGGGATTGCTCTTATGCAAGACATAAGTTATGATATGACCCCTAAGAATACAGAAGACGATCAAATTCCTGACAGATTTGCACTCCCTAAGTTTAGTAATGGTCAAATGGTGAGGCAAGCTGACCCTATAAAAAACATTCAGCAAGACTCTAATCTGTTCGGAATGATGTTTGGAAAACAACCTGAATAACTTATTTTAGTTTACTAATTAAATTTAATTATATTTACCATTGTATAAATCATGGAATTTATCAATTAAATGGCGGTTAGTAATCAATTTCCTCGACAAGATATTCCTGAGTCTAGTAAGACTCTTGACTGGATGAGTCTTCATCTTTCGTATTCCGAGTCTCTTTTAATGAATTATAACAACGCAAGACAGCGAATGACTCGTCTGTATAACGTTTATAATGGCATTAAAGACCCGTTATCTATTGAATGGCTCACCAAAACATACGGACAAGAAAATAAAGCTAAGTTTATAGCTTATAGACTTGGCAGAACCAAGATTGATCTTCTTCAAGGTGAATGGCTAAAACGTCCATTACAATCAACCGTAACAACTATTAATTCCGAAGCTGTAACTGATAAGATGGAGCAATTCTATTTCTTAAAAGGAGCAATGATTTCTCGTAATGAAATAGCTGCCGTTAAGGATAAAGCAGGTGTGGATGTAATGGAGGGAATAGAGATACCTGAAAATGATGATGTCTTTGGAAAGATGAAGTTCAAAGATAAATGTGAAGATGTGATGCAGCTTATTGTTGACAAAGCAGTGGTGCATTTAGATGTTAAGAAGAAATTATCTGAAAGTTTCTTGGATTGTGAAATCACTAATCATGCTCACTTTATGATTGAATTAAATCAAAAGGGCGATGTGGAGATTCATAAAATAGACCCTAGAGATGCTATTTATGAAGTGATACAGGGAGATGATTATATTGAGCATAGTCCGGTTCGTGGATGTAGAAGGGTAATGCCAGTGCATGAGATATTACTTCGTTATGATTTAAGTAAAGAAGATAGAGATAAATTAGAAGCTGCAAGGCAGAGTCCAAATGCTTATATAGGTTCCGGCGGATTAAGCAGGGGGTATATGGACTATGTTAATGGAGAGTTGCTCTGTGATGTTATTCATATAGAGTGGGATTCTGTTACGCCAATGTACACTAAAGTAGTTCCTAAAACACAATCTCAGCTTCTTATTGACCCAAGTCCAGACCCTCTTACTTTTGAGATGGATACAACTAAATACGAAACTAATAAAGAGTATCACGATAAAAACGTTGCTAAGGGTGAGTATCAAATTGTTACTAAATACATGGAGCAGCGATATGAAGCTACACGTATCGGCGGTATAATTGATATTAACAGGCGCAAAGTCCCTAATAAAAAGAGAAGTATTGATAATCCATCTGAGATACTTTCTTCCACTTATGTTTCTTACATACATGGAAGGGTTAATGGCACAAGCGTTTCGCTACAACAAATTATAGAGAACTTTGATAATCTTTATGATATAGCAATGTATCAAAAGAACAGAGAGCTTGCTAAAGGATTTGGTAAAATATTAACTATTGACAGGTCGGCTATTGGACCTAAAGATAGTCTTAAAGATACTTATTATCGTATGGCTAACGATCAAGTGTTAGAATACGATTCGTCTGCTGCCGGTAATTTAGGTGGTAGACAGCTAGACCCTGCAATGATGTTTAAGCAGTTGGATTTAGGTATAGGAGAAAGCATTGCTTATTATGATACACTTTGTCAAAACATTTCAAATCAAATAAGTCAAATTACAGGCATTAACGAGAACAGGCAGGGTATAACAGCGGCTAGTTCCACCGCCACTGCCCAACAGTCAGATATAGCTAATTCTCGTACAATTACAGAGGCATTGTTTTATGGCTATTCAGGGTTTGTAAAAAGAGTGATGAAAGCTATTGTGGATAAGTCTGCAATATCGTATGCTTTTTATAAAACAGAAGAAGGCGAACAAGTGTTGGGCGCTGAAAGATTTGCATTCTTAAAAGCAACGGTTGATTTAGCTTACAGAGATTATAACATTGAAATCGAAGATGGTAGTCGTTATATGGAGATTGCCGGAAAGATTGAGAAAATGATGGAAGTATCTTTGAATGCTAAAGAGATACGAATGATGGATGCTTTAAATGTATTGCTTGCTGAAACAGTTGCTCAGAAGAGACAGTTCTTAGTAAGCGCGTGGGAAGATATGTCTGCACGAATGGAAAAACAACAGCAAATGGAGCAGGAATCTATGGCTCAAATGCAACAACAACAATTAGAAACCCAGCTACAAATAGCAAAAGAAGATCGTGAAGATCGCCAAGCAGCGGAACAACAAAATATAGTCACTAAAGGTCAAGTTGAAATAGAGGTGAATAGAGCAAAAGCCGAAAGTGATTCTGTATTACTTAATCAAAAAATAAATGGAGATATTATTACTAAAACGCAACCACCCGACAACCCATTATAATTTCAATATTGTAATGAAATAAAATAATTAATTTTCCTTACAAAGTTGAGATAAAAATATGCTTTGTTCCCGATTAATCCCTCTATTAAACTTGACTGTTTTTAGGGGGATTTTTCTTTAGGTTGCGTTTTAGTAGTACTATTTTGATAAAAGTTATCAACAGGGTATTAAAACTCAAATGTTAAATAACTAAATTTACCTTATAATTTAATATTATAGACAATGGAAACAAATAATAACGGCGGCCAAGAGCCACAGTCTGGTACTGTAAAACCGATTTGGGAAAAAATAGGAGGGCAGACAGATTTAGTCGAAATAGTTACCCCTACCCCTTCTGCGGAAGTAAAACAAGATATTCAAACAGAGGACACTACTACTCCCTCTACGGAATCAGAAACAACTCCTGCAATAGAAGTTAAACCTGATGCTAAGACAGAAGGTGCTGCTACCGAAACTAAACCTGAAACTACCCCTGAGGCTAAAACTGATACAGAAGTATTGGAATTAACAGCAGAGGATATTAAAGATGCTCCCGCTCAGTATGAAGATGGTACATTTAAAGCCCTTGCTGCCGATTTAGGTTTTGAGGTGCCGGAAGAATCATTTGAGGTGTTTCACAAAACATTTAAAGAAAACTTTGTACCAAAGGCAGAAGTAGATAAAATTGCTACTGCTAATAAAGAGAAATTCTTTGCTACTTTAGACCCTAAAATTGCTACTGCATTTGAGCTTATTGAAATGGGCGTTCCACAAGAACTTGCATTAAATCCAACAAAAGCACAGGATGAATATTTAGCCATGGATTCTCAGAGTTTAGTAAGGGCTGCTTTGGCGGCTCAGCCTAACTGGACAGAAGAAATGGTTGAAACACAAATGGAAGAATTAGCTTTAGAGCCTTCCAAATTAGAGGTAAAAGCAAACATAGTAAGAGCTAATCTTACTGCTGAAAAGCAACAAATATTACAAGAGCAACAACAAATAGTTCAGAAATATACAGAGCAGAAACAACAAGCCGCTTTACAACAAAAGATGGAGGTTGACAAACAATTTAAAGAAGCGCTTGCCAATGAGCAAGCCTTTATGGGAGTCACTTTATCTAAAGAATATAAAGAGGCAATCTTATCTAAGTACAATAAAGGTGCTTATAATGAGGTATTGTCACCCGCTCAGGCAAAAGTAAGAGCTATTATTTTGATGGAATCGGGGGATAAATTTGCTAAAACCGCACTTTCCAAGGCGAAAGAAGATGGCAAAGCAGAGATCGTTCGTAAACTATCAGATGTGCCACCTAAAAATCCAAATGCTGGAGGTAGGCAACAAGTTGTAGCAGCAGATAACCAAGAAGACAAATCACCATTCAAGAATATACCAATTTTTGAATAACTCATTAAGGGAAGCATGGTTAATTATTTAACTCTTAAAAACTAAAAATTATGGCTATGAATCCCGGTCAAATTAAGATTACAACTGGACAATTCTCATCAGAGTGTGTGTCTCAGTATGACTTAATCTCCAACCAAGCGGCTTATCCTCAAATTCGCCCAATGATTGACTTTGTTCAAAAAAGACAAATGACAACTCTTTTTACTTCTGGAGCAGTAACTCCTTATGGTATTAAGTACACTAAACCAACACGTATTCCTAACGTAGAGACAAAAGGAAAAGGAATTGGAGCTGACGCTTATCAATTTCGTATTATGGGTCGTCCTGAAAGGGTAGCTACTATCTTAGGACAAGTAGGTTCTTCTGGCTCAGATGGTAAATTCACTTTAAAACTTTTAGATGCTAATGTAGATAAAGGGGATAACGTTACATTTTATGGTGGCCGTAAGGTAGCCCGCGTAATGAATGGTCCTCGTCAATCTGCTGGCGGATTCCTGTATGACTTTCAATCACCTTCACGTGAGGTTTTTGATTACGCAACTTGGGTAGCTCCTCAATCTGGAACTAAAACCTGTTTCACTTCATGGACAACTTTTGGAGAACAATCACTTCGTGGTTACGGTTATTCTAAGTTTCCTGATATGTTCATTAATCACATGACTATTCAACGTCAAAGTATCTCTATCACTGGCGATGCTAATACACAGGTATTATGGTTGAATTACATGGGTACTGATGGAGTAGAGGGTAAAGGTTGGATGTATCAAGAAGTAGCTCAATTAAAAAATAAAATGTCTGTTCAGAACGAACGCGCTAAAATATTTGGCGTGTCTTCTATGAAGAACTCTGATGGAACTTTAGCTACCACTTCTAATTTGATTGATTCCGAAACTGGTCGTCCTATTATTCAGGGTGACGGTATTGAAGAGCAAATTGCCGGTGGTAATGTTATCTACGGAAGTGGAACTAACGGACAGCCTACTATTGATGATTACAAGGATATGATGAAGGCACTCCAATTAAAAGGAGATTTAGTGGACGGATATACTTGGTTGTTTGTAATGGGTACTGTTGGTTATTACAATTTCCAAACAGAAGCAGTTGCACATTTAGGAAATCAAAATGTACAGTTAATGCAAGCTGTTAACAATGATGGTTCTGCTGCTGGTGGTTCTGAAATTAATGCAGGTTACACCTTCACTAAAATCAACTTCGCTGGCAACACCATTATCGCTTGTTTACACCCATTGTTTGACGATCAGTTAATGGCTGCTGAAATTGGTTCTGATGGTAACTCAATTCTATCAGGTACTATTTTCGTATTGCCTTTAGGTTCTGAAGCTAATATGAATATGGAAGTGTTGCATAAAGCAGCTTTCGGTATTGATAGAAGTATGGTGGAAGCTACCTTAAACGGTATGACTGGCGCTCCTGAAGCTATCATTACTCAGGAAGATGCTAAGACTTACGCAGTGCTTAAACAGGATATGCTTAATATCTATAATTCACAAATTTGTGGTATTATCTATCCTTCAACCTAGTTAAATTAAGAGGGTGTAAAAAGCCCTCTTTCTTTTTTTTAATTAATTAATAAATAAACAATAAATGGAAACACAAGGTTTTAACCTATCTACGGTAAAAAATTCTGGCGGTAGAACTGCCAAAGAGGGCGTAGAATATATCACGGTTACAGATGGTAATGGAGGTGATATAAAGATTATGAATATTGAAAATGAGATGTATGCTCCAAGAGAGGGTATTATTGAGATCATTCCTTTAAAAATAGCAAAGGGAATGGGTAATGCCATACGCCATCAAAATGAAGTTACATTCAGATGCGTTCGGGATAAAGCCACTGGTTGGCTAATTGGCATTCCAATGCCCGGTTATCGCGGAAAGGATAAGTCTATCGAATTTGAAAGATTTATTATTCGTGGTGCTGAGTTCTTAGATTTATCTATCCCTAAAGAGCGCTTGAAATGGATTTGTATTAAATACGGACCATTCTTAAAAGGCTCTCCTAATTTTCAAACACAATCTAAAACTGTATACGAAGCTGTGGATAAAGAAAAACAGGCAACTGAGTTCTTTAAAAATCGTAAGTCTAAACGCAAAGCAGGTGAAATTGCTGAAAGTTTACACGGTGAAGAGTTATTGGGAATGGCTATGGCTTTAGGTATTGACCCTAAACTATACTCTACCACTCAACTTGAAATGGAAGTGATTAAATTCGCTGAAAATCCTGAGAAGGTAAATGGTAAAACTGGAGCTGAGAGATTCTTAGATGTTTATAACAGTGATTCTAAAGTTGAATTAATCACATTGAAACGTGGTTTATCTACTGGCATCTTAACTGAAAACTTAAACGCTGGAATTAATTTTAATGGACTTACATTAGGTCATAGTGAACAAGAAGCTGTTGGTTATCTTAAAGCACACCCTTCTACTTTAACTTCTATTGATATTCAGTCTCGTAAAATTCAGGATTCAAGCACTCAGGCTTTTGATACAAAACCTCCTGTAATTAAAGATGAGAAAGATGCCATTATAGAGCGTCAGAGAAAGGAGATGGAAGAAATGAAGGCTAGATTAGCACAAGTTAATGAAGAGGCTTTAGAAGCCAAATCTGATGCTATAATTGCTAATGAAGACCCTGAACTTGCAGAGCTTATTTCTGAGGCTAAAAGACTTTTAATTAAATCTCCTCATTTAATTGGTCGTAATGATACAATGGATGTAAGGAAACAGAAATTGAAAGAAAAAATAGCTGAGACAAATCGACAAGCAAATAACTAAACAAAATTAAGCCGATGTAAAAAGTCGGCTTTTTTATTTATCTTTATTAAAAATTATACCTGATGAATAGTATAGAGATTAAACAGAAAATAGAGTTTTATATAGACCTTACAAGAAGCGCCCGTTTTACTTTTCAGGAGATAAACATGGCGGTAAATGATTCTATGTTTGAATTTATAAGTCAGGAAATGGGATATGAAGATCAGCGTAACCCAGAGAATTTTCAATGGGTACAAAGAATAAGAGATAATTTATATCCATTAATTAAAACATCTAATCCAACTATTTCAAATGGTACTGCTGTAACATCTCCTTATTATACATCTATTCCTACAAGCCTTACCCTTCCATCTGATTACGATACATTTATTTCTTTACAGTATACTATTTCAAGTATAACGTATTACGCAAGGCCAACTTCGTTTAACGAGATAGGTCCACTGTTAGAAGATTCTTTTAAACACCCTGCGAATGACCTTGGTTATTTTAATGAATCGACAAGCTCAATTACACTGTGGCGCGGAAGTACTGGAACGGTAAGCTCTGCATTGCTTACTTATTTAAAAATACCTAACACTTTCTCTATCGGTCAAGACAATCAGGCTATTAATACCGGCGGTACACTCACTAATGCAATCACTTATTACGCTTTAGAAACAAGTGTATATGCGGGTGTAACGTATTATATGGGGGCTGTTATTACAGGAACAGGTGCGGCACTAACATCTGGAAGTGTTATTGCGGTTAGTAATACAGTGGCTTTAGAGCTGCCCGCAAAGGTTCACGAACGCATTTGTAAAATGGCAAGTGAGAAGTTACTGAAGGTAATTGGTATGTTTGATGCTTCCGCTGCTATCGAATCTGAAGCACAAAAACAGTAAGGTTGCGTTTTTTATCCTCTATTTTTATAAAGTTTTCAACAAATTGATTTGTAATTGAGTAATTGTAATTACTTTTAATCATTATAAACAATTAAAAATTTATCAAAATGAGCAGACAAATTAAAGAATCGGTATTGTTCCGTACCTCTGCGGCTACGGATGTGCAATGCAGCGGCAGGGTTATCCAAGTCGCAGGTTTGAAGTCTATATCTAAAAAAGATATTACAGGCATCTACCAATCAATTTACAAGGCAGAGGTTGTTCAGGTATCTACTGTAACAACCTCTTCTATTACACCGGCAGCAGCTACGCTTTATCAGGTGGTAGTTTATGACCCAGTTCGTGTAGATCAAAGTTACACAGAGTCACCAAAAATTTACAGATACAAAACAAGTAATGACTTGTCTGTTGAAGGTGCAAATGCTGCTTTACAGCGTGAGTATATCAACTTACAGTTAATCGCTAAGATTAATGCAGACCCTACTTGCCATGCAACCGCGGCTACATTAACTGGCGGTGCTGGTTTTACTGTAACTGATGATGGTGGTTATTACCCTGTTTGGAGTCAATCAATGACTAACGTAAAGGGTATTAACTCCGTTTACACTATTGCTAATCCTGATGGCGGTGGATTCGCTGGCGATTTAGCCGCTATTACAACTCCTGCTGTGTACTCTTATGGTACAGGCGCTAAGTTGTTACTACAAAATCCAATCGTATCATTTGTGTTTGGTAATTTAATATCAGGTGTGCTTGAAGCGCCTCCTGTAACTACTGCTGGACTTCCTGCTGTAAGTGGTCAAAACTATGATGGTTTTATTATCACTTCATTAAAAGCTGTTCCTGCAATTGCTGTTGGTGGTCAATTAGCTTACCAAGACAGATTATCTACTATTTTCGTAGACAATGGTACTGGTACTGCAACTACCAACTTATCAGGATTTAAAGCATTTGAGCGTGTTATGCACAAATTAATGCTTCAGGAATATGTAGATGATGCTTCTGCTGTTATTGAGTTCTTCGATCAGCCTTTAGTATTTCAAGACCCACTTGGTGCAGCTCCAACCGGAACAGCTAATACATTAGGATGGCAAATGGGACGTTACACGTCTTTAAACCGTACTAATATCGGAACTCAAACAATTGTAGCTCCTGTTTTAAGTGCTACTGGTTTGTTGTTAGATCAGGATGATACTGCTAGTGAAGGCTCTCATACTTCTGCTAATCAACAAACTTTAGGCGATCAGTCTTTTGTGGTTGGTAAATCAGAGTATATGGCAGTTGCTCGTGTGGTTGCTGCCGACTGGACTGACACTCAGTTCTTGTTAGGTATTCGTAAGAAAGCTGTTTATACTGCTGATTACAATGATTACACTGACTTAGCTGCTATTGGCGGCGCTGCCGCTGACGGTGATTCAATTACTACTTTTGGCATTTTAAATAACGATGCAACCGTAGCTACTGACACTGCTGTTAATTTTGCTGATACTGTAAGTTCTTTACTTATGATTAAAGTGGATATTGATGGTAATGTTACTACTTGGGCTAATGGAGTATCTTATCCAATTTACTCTGCTGGTACAACTGCTTTAGTGTTAGATGCTGGTGATGAGTTTATTGGATTCTATCAACACCTTAACATTGGTGGTGGTGACCCTGCTGTAACAATCAGCGAGTTCTTCTGCGTTCCAACAATAGGTTTAATTGCCTAATCAAATATAGAAGGGGTGTAAAAAGCCCCTTTTTTTCAAATTAATTAATCAGATCGAGATAACATCTTGGTTATAAAAATTAAAAATCATGTATTTACAAAAATTAGGAAACAAGGCGGTATTATCAGGAAATCAAAGATTGATTTTTGGTAATGCTTTAGAAGCCGTTAGTCCAAATGATTTGACAACTTTAAGTCAAGTAGAACAGTTGGTTCAGGATGGTATTACCACTGACATATTAGACAACAACAACGCCTTTACGGGCGATAATACACATACTGGCACTGAGACGTTCAGTAACGCTACTGGTATAACTACGGATATTATATCTGAAAGAACTGCCGGAAATGGCACTACAATTAAAACTCACATTATATCTGCTGGGAGTGCCACTTTGGCTCCTACCGCCGCACAAAGTGGTAGCGTAATAGCTTTAGCTAAAGCAGACGGGGTTACAGTTACATTACCAGCCTGTTCAACAACTAATATTGGAATACGTTATAGATTTCAAGTAGCCGTTTCGTGTACAAGTGTGGGCTATGTTATTAACACTACCGGAACCGATGTATTTTTGGGAGGCATATATGGTACTATTCAAGCTCCCGGAGTTGTTAACGATGCTTTTTTTGGTGTGTCTACTGCTAATAAAACAATTACCCTAAACGCTACTACCACTTGTGGTTTGATTGGCGGATGGGTAGAGGTTGTATGCGTTTCAGGCACTCAATGGATGGTAACAGGCGTAACACTTGGAACCGGAACAATTGCAACTCCATTTTCTAATTAATAACTAAACAGGCGGCTTAAAACACCGCTTGTTTTAATATAAAAATAAAATGAGTGTCATATCAGATATTTTTAATGGAACTTTAAACGCTTTAAATAAAGCTGGCGTTGGCGGTAAAACATTAGTTACGCCAATTACAGGTTCTCAAATTGCAGTACAAGCTGCTGCTTATGCTAGTGGAGATGTATTGGGTACTGGCAATCCTATTAAGCTGGAAGTCTTTACAAAACATTATGGTACGGGGATATTACAATCCGTTGTATTAGGTGATTTAGCAAAGCAAGACGGTGCTGTGGGTGTGGTAATATTTAACTCAAATCCAACCGCCACTACTTTTACTGACAATTCAGCTTTAGATATTGCTGATGCTGATTTACCTAAAATAATTGGCAATGTAGCAATAGCCTCTACTGATTATGCTGATTTTAATGATAGTAGTATTGCCACTAAAACAGGTGTTGGACTTCCGATTAATAACAATGAATCAGCTTCTTCTTCTGATAAAATTCATATTTGGGTAGCTTTTGTATCAAGAGACACTAAGACTTATGGAGCAAATGAATTATCTGCAAACATTGGAATACTACAAGATTAATGCCTAATCCAATTGTAAATAGAAGAGTAGTTTTTTCAGGGGGCCAAGGTTCTCCAGCTCCTACCGTCTCAGTACTGCAACCGTGGTACGATTTACTGTCAGTGAAGCCAAGTGCAGGATTATGGGCTGATTTGCAGACAATGGCAGACGGGATGAATACAGATGGGGACTGGGGGGAGTCTGATTTTATTGCTATGTTTGCTGCGCTCGAAACAGATGAGCAGCGGTTAACTCCGTTTAAGTCTACTAGTGGGGATATTATGGTAAATGATAATTTAGGAATTGGTTCAGCTTTAGTATTAGATGCGAATGGTGCTAATGGTAATGCATCTGGAGTAATAGACTGTAAATGGAATCCAGTTGATGATGGCGTAAAGTACACTCAAAACTCGTCTTCGTTAATGATGTACGGAAACACAACAACTGACACCGCAATAACACACCCAGTATTAGGCTCATGGTCTAATCCAGATGTCCAGTGTTTTATATCGAGAACACTCACATCTCCATTGATAGGAACTCAGGGAAGAGTGTTAAACGCAGCTTCAGGAACCACTAATACAACATTCGCAAAATCAGGTTCTAGTGTTCCTTATTTTATAACACAACAAAGAACGTCGTCCAACGCTAACCAAGGTAGTATTAACTTGACAAATGGAGCAAATAACACTACTGTATCTTCAGGCATGTCTAATTTTGATTTATTTGCATGTGGAATAAATGACGATACTGGTTTTTTCGGGCCGGTAGGAACTACTTTGGATATATGCAGAACGGTTATCGCTGGCTCAGGATTAATAAATAAAACAAATGTAGCTGCAAGATTAAACACATTTTTTACTTCACGAGGATTATCAATTTTTAGTTAAAACAAATTATTATGACAAAAACAAACATTTTAAACGGACTTGCCGACAAGGTAGCAACGTTTTACACGAACGAAAACGACACGCTAACAGCGGCACAAGAAACAGAGCTTACTGATCAATTGGCGGCTTATCTGGAAACGGTAAATCCTGATCACAACTACCCGCCAACAAACAAATGATAAAACTATCACTTGTAATATTAAGCCTCGTTTTGTATGTAAGTAATTTCTTTATTTGCAATGCAAAATATCCGGGAGCGTCCAGTGATTGGAATATTTTTATTCCCATGGACACCTTACATCATGGTATCTGGGCGGTAATAATTTTAATCTTGTTTATTGCAATGGCATTAAAAACGATCATTGATGTAACTGATTTTTTTATTTACACAGGAATACTTTATTGCATTGTTGATGTACTTGCAAGGTTTTCATTAATGCCTTTTTACAGTGAAAATTTATACAAAATAACTTTAATATCTTGCCCACTTATAGCTTCACTTGTTTATGCTTATAGAAAAAGAAAATAATATCTTAGAAAACACTTATGTGAAAACAATCGGTAAGGCTGTTATTTGGGCTTTTTTTGTTGGCGCTGCATGGCAAAGATTAGAATACAAGATTGATGAAACTACTGAAAAAGTAATTAAAAAAATTGACGAGCATATTATCTCAGATAAATTTGAGAAGCAAATGTTATCAAATGAATTATCACAACTAAGATCAATGGTTGAAGACGTGCAAGATCAGGTTAAACAAATTAACCCAAACGCCTTTGTAAGGCCGGACGAAGTTAGAATACAAACTAAACGGAGAAGATAATGAAAAAAGTACAATGCTTTAGAACACTCGACAATACTAAGCAATCACTTGGTGTGTTAATAGTAACCGATGAAACGGGCGTGTTATTCGTATGCCGGACATTAGAACTGCCTTACAAAAATAACGCTCAATCTATCAGCTCTTTTAATCCGGGTAAATACACCTGTAAATACACTATGTCGCCATCATTTAAGATTAAGACTTATGAGGTAACAGGCGTTCCAGGACGTGCAGGAGTTCGTATTCATTCAGCAAATTACGTGTCTCAATTACGTGGTTGCATTGCGCTTGGTGACGCTCATAAAGACATTAACGCAGACGGTTTAAGTGACGTTACTCACAGCGGTAATACTATTGCTGCATTTGAGAAATTAATGAATTACGAAGACTTTGAATTAGAAATCATTAAGGCTTATTGATATGAAATTCCCATTTATAACAAAACTATTCGCATCGCTTGATAACACTACGTTAGGTTATTCAGGCCGTAAATTAACCGCTTTGGCTTCTATAATTGTAGGCGTTTACATTACATACACTTTGCGGGTAGACGCTAAATTACACGCTCTTTACGCATGGCAAGTACTGGCTTTGTTGTGTCTTGGTATCGTAACAGTGGAGCAAATTATAAAGTTTAAGAATGGTGGGAACAAACCGGAATGAATACCTCCCCTTCCTAATCGCTGCGGTGTTGTTGGTTTGGTGGTGGGTGTGAATAAAGATATAGGAGTACGCCGAAAATCCTTCAAAGAGTAGGCAAAATAACTATTGAAAAATAAAGAAAAATGGTTACGTATTACAACAAAAAAGACCTAGTAAGTTTTGGACATTACTTGCTAAGCGAAGAAAGAAGAATAAGCTTTGAAAACACAGAGAAGCTTTACAAAGAACAAGGGATGAATCCTTTATCAGCAGAGGAGTCATTAAAGCTCGTTCACGACGCTGATTTAGCTAACTGGATGGAAATCCAAAGAAACAAAAAAGAGTAGTTAAATAAAAAAAACCAACCTTTTACAGTTGGTTAATTAGACTAGGTCACGCTACTTACCGAAATTAATCTAAGTGATGAGGGTTGTATCATCAGCGTTCTCTGACTAAACAAATCTACAAATTATGAAACAATCCACCAAATATTTATTGTTAATTATCGCAGGGGCGGTTTGAATTTGTGGGATAGAGAAGTCACGATCTTCATGTGGTTCGGTTTTACAGACCGTCCAGCTTGCCCTGAGCATTATCCCTTTTGCGGAAAGTAAAGGAATCGAACCCTCACCAACTACGATGTATCCTAGTTTTCAAGACTAGTCGCCTACCATAGGCATACTTTCCTTATGAGGCTTATATTGGAATCGAACCAATTACTACTGTTTTGCAGACAGTCAACAATCCATTTGTCTTACAAGCCTTATGTGTGATCTTTTGGTATCGAACCAAATCCCCCAGTTTTTCAAACTGATGCTTCTACCTAGTTAGCTTAGACCACATTTGCGGAAGATTGAGTACTCGAAACCCAAACTTTTACATTCAGTTTGTTTAGCAAACAACTACGGACACCTATCCGTTTAATCTTCCTTTTGTACGCCGAGTGGGATTCGAACCCACACTGTTAGGATTTTAAGTCCTTTGTCTCCTACCGATTGCACTACCGGCGCATTTGTACCCCTGCACAGAATCGAACTGTGACCATTCCTGATCCTAAATCAGGCGCGACTACCAATTGCGCAACAGGGGCAAATAAAAAAGCCTCAGAAATTAATCCGAGGCCTTGGTAAATTAAATATTTTTATTTTTAATTCATAGAATCCCCGGTAACGTTGTGTAACAACGAACTAAATGATAGGAGACAATATAAATTATTAATTTTCATACGGCAAATATAACTACTTATTTTTAATCCACCAAAATATTTTTGTAACTTTATTGTATGAAATATTTACCATACATCGCAATCGCCATCCTACTCATAATCCTGTCATTCCAAACGTGCCAGCCTAAACCGTTGCCAGTAGCTCTAATCAACTCCGACAGCATAGCTAAGCTAGGTTATAATAAGGGCTATGAGATCGCCAAACTTGAAGATATCGGCAAGGTCAAAGATTCAATCCAAACGCATTACGTTACCAAGTGGAAGGTTTACCGAGAGAAAGCTATACACGATACCATAACCAGGGAGTGTGTGCAAAACTGCGACAGCGCTCTCAATACTCAGTCGGACTACATTTGTCACCTTGAAACTATCAGCGCTCACAAAGACACGGCAATAACGTATTGGCGTAGTGCGTATAGGGGGGATAGTACGAATGTCAACATGCTCCAATCTGCCATGTCCGACACCGTTAAGTACTTTGGTAAACGAGTTCGCAGGGGGTACTTTAAAGGATTCCTTCACGGGTTTACGGCTGGGAATGTTACGGGTGGCAGTGTTGTGATGGGAATATCGAGGTAGAGTGCGTTACTAAATAATGCTTTCCAACGCTGGCAACTTTATCAACTTTACTTTTGCAAATAAATCTAGCTACTGCTGTTCCTAATTCCTTTGGATAAGGAACGTAATGATTGTAACCATTTTTTCTATACATCCATGCGCATTCATAAATAGTTCCGTCTGAAAAAATGTAAAATAGTCTTTCTGACCAGCACCAAATTTGTTTTTGTTTATTAATAATGTTTGTCATATTTTCAATATTTAATATTCGCCACCCTCGAAGCGGCTGTTATTGCTGGTCAGGATGTAAGGTAAAAAAGGCGGTTGTTAGCCGCCTCTTAAATTATTACATACAAAAATCATTCTCAAATTCTCGAACATCTGCAACCCAGAAACACTTTGTTTCACAAATGTACTGCCCGTAAATTGTAGTCCAACATCTCGTGGTGCAAACATATTTCCATTTAGTTCTTTCTGATGGAGTTACATCTGTTACATACTCAAATTTAATTTTAGTGTTTTCATCAACTCCCAACGCTGTTAGTTGACTCACCGAAATGTCGAATACATGATTAATTTGAGTTTCAATTTTTTCAAACGTAATCAACGGGTCTTTTTTGATTTTCAGGGTTATAACTAACTCGCCATCTTGATTCAGAGAGCTTGGTAGCTCGAATCCGTCTGCTACACCGTTGTTACAGTATAGTTTTGCTGGAACGTCAAACGCTACTTTAATCAGCTCATCTTGTGAATTAAATTCAGGAAAACATACCTGACTACTTTCTGTACACATATTATTTTTGTTCGGATTTTCTCCCGTCCCAGAGGTTTGTATAACACGACATTGTGTTATAATGTTATTAATTACTGTATAAGCATTGTGTTCAAATGTTGTTTCGTCGTTTTCTCCAAAGTAGCTTCTGATACTTTTTAAGTCAGACAACTGGTCTTTGGTTATTGTTATGGTTATATTTTCCATCTTAATAAAGTGTATTAATTTCGTAACCATTCATTTGTAAGTACTGGAATATTTTAAGCCAGTCTGAGCCGCTAAGATTGGTTTGGCTTACCCAAAAGTTAGGGCTGGAAAGTAGTTCATTTTTTACTTGGTGGATGATACTTTCATCTGACGGACGTTCCCATTTAAGAATGCTTTTACCGATGAATAAAGCGTCATCTTCGATAATTTTAGAAAGGGCGTCTTGTAAAGTTTTCTTTGAATCCGGTTTTAATTGAGGCTTAAGATTCTGCTCATTGATCTTAGCCCATTGCTCAACCTTCCATTGCAACTCAGCTATGTAGTTATAGATAGGTTCCATTACTGACTTTTCTGTAATTGAGTTAAGCGCTTCAATTGCTAATTTTCCTTTTTCTGATTCTGTTTTCATATTATTTGTTTTTAAGTTTGGTCAAAGGTAAGTTGCAAAAGCTTCGTTTGTCCTCCCCAAGGTTGGGGATATTTCATAATTAACATTTAGTATTTTTCACAATTTTATAGTAGGTAATGTAACGGGGGTGGGGATAGCTCTTATTTTGCGTCTAAAAACCTTCGTGGATTCCAAATTATTTCATTAATCAGCATGGCGAGGATTTCAGATTCTTTTACCGTTATTTCTTCGGGAAGATACATGTGTAAAAGATTATTTATGTCTGGCTTTAATCTGTCCATGTGTCTTTCTAATTCCTTAGAGTCGACTTCATTTTGACAATCTATCAATTCTTTTGCGTGGTTAATTGCTTCTTGCATTTGGTTTAGTTATTTAGCCGTTTATTAAATTCTTTTTGTATTTGCTTCATTTCCTGTTTTCCTAATTTTTCAAATACAACATCGTGGAGTGTTTTGTATCTCAAATCCTGAGAGACAATTTTTTTAACAGAATTATATAAATTAAATTCTTTGCCTCGCTGAGCGTTTAGTATGGTAAGTTCTTTTTGAATTTCCAATTGATTTACCCCTTGGCAATTTGCCAGTTTTAGCTTTGTTTGCTCAATCTGTCTTACCAAAGAGCTTTCGTGCGGTTCAAGGAAGTTCTTTAAAACCATTGGCAGATAAATTCTAAGTAGATTTTCAATTTCTTCTTTTTCAAAAAATTGATTATCCATTATTCTTTCAGTCAAAGTTTTAGACCAATGTTCGATTTTAGATTTTGTGTCTGTTTTCATATTCCTTTATTTTATTTTCCAATGTTTCGATAAAAGCCTCTTTGTTTTCGATTAATCTTTGTAAATGAGTTATGTCTGGATTTTCTATTGCTGGATACGGCGTATTAAAATGAATCAATTGTTTAATTTGATTTTCAGTTAAATCTTTACCAAGAATCCACGTGTTTTCGTAAACCTTAGTTCCATCATGCTTAATTGTATAAGTGACTGGATATTTTTTATCTGGACTTACTAGAGTAGCGTAATTTAAATTTTCTTTTTTCATGGTTTTTTCGTTTGGTAATCCGTAACAATTATTATAATCTTTCATCTTTTCACAATTTTATAGTAGGTAATGGAACGGGGGTGGTGGTTAATCATAGCCGGTCTCTCTAGTCATAATTAATCTAACCATTGTACCAGAATTCTTTTCAAGGTCAATTAAACTATAAGATGGCCTGTATGAATTATACCTATGGCCATCAAGTAATATCCATCTGTCTTTCCATCCTTTTTCAAGTCTTTCAATAATGTCTTTTTTTAAATAAATTTTACCCTCAAAAGAATAAGTGGTTTTAAAAAAACCAGTTGTGCTTTGTTGTTGCGTAACAGATTCATTCCACTCGGTAAATTGCTCTTTTTTTAGATGTAAGTTTGGCTCTAATTTTTCCATTCCACAAAGTTAAAATTATTATCTCTCATTTCCGTTCGTTGTAAAGTTTTAGGAGGTCTGTAATTCGATATGTGCCTAATTCATCCTTTCCGATAAGCATGTATTCTTTATTGCTTGCCTTATATGTATTGCCGTTAACCCATTCAGCAAATCCGCACATCTCCTCCACTGAGTAACCGTTGGCGAAGGTTGCGCCCATAACAAACCCCTGGCGTTTCATTAATAAATTTGTCTGATAAGTAGCTCCATGATACTCATCGTGAGGTGCATAATTCTCAGCCGCCTTGTTTATTTCGTCTTGTGTTTTCATTGTTTATTTTTTAGGTATGTTTTTAACTTTTTCAATTTTTGAGCACGGTCTACAAACAGGCTGGTTAGTTCTGAGATGCCAATATCTGGTAGGTGTTTTACAAAACACGCAAAGCTCAGGAATAATAAATCTTAAATCTTCTGGCTCTAATTCTGTCTTAATCATGGGTTAAAATTTAGGGTCTAATAATGCGTCAATTGCTTTCTGTTTCATTTCCACTTCCTTCTCCAACTCCTTAATCCTGTCGTGGAGGTGTTGGGAGTATTCGTCAATTATTTTAACCACATCATTTGCTACCATTAATTGACCAATAGACCTAACCCCTTTTCTCATTAAAAACTTTCTACTCTCCATCCTTCCCCTCCTTTCTGGTTAGGGTGTTGTCAATAGCCTCAACAGCTTCCTGTATATTGGGTATTTTAATAGTTACCTTTTCTCCATGAAAATAAAGTTTACCCCTGTGTGAACAAACGCCACGTCCACTTTTATTAGGTTCATAAGACGAACAACTCCTTTTTGTACATTCGTTACGTTCACCTACTTCTCCTAAAAAAGAACAGAAAATCATGTCCTTTATGTCTTTATCTTCAACAGCTTCAAACAAAGTTATTTCTGTTAATCCTTCGATATTAGCGTTTAGTATAAACGAATCTAGCGGGCGGCAATATGTATCGTCTTCGTTTTCAAAATATAATTTTTCCTTACTCATTTTTATTTTTTTTACTCGTTAATACTATTCCTTCTACCTAATTTTTGATTAAGGCTTGCGTAGCGTAATGATAAGCTGCCGTGTCTTTTGGTGTCTTGGTAATCTTCTCCAAAGCCTCCCTAAGCCTATCCCGTTCGGATTGGAGGGATTGAATCTCCATATTATGAGCTACTTTAGCCTCTTCAATAGTAGCTTCATAAAAAGCATTCCATTGACTATAAATTTTTTTGGCAGCTATTTCAGCCCAGTCTAGGTCTGGATGCTTTCGATATTCATCCATAATGCGGCCTTTGATTAATTCGATTGTTTTCTCGTTGCTCATGTTATTTGCGATTAATTGTAAAGTGTTGTAAAATATAAGTAAAACTCCTTTCATCATCTCTCATTTCAAACAAGTCATAAAGCATATCCATCTGACTCTCCCCCTCCCTCACAGGCTCTTTGAAGTAGCCCAAATGATCACATGTGCATTCGCCGAAACCGCTGCATATAGTTGGCAATACCTCCACAATGTCGGACACGTCGATGGGGGAATGGCTGGAAATATCCATATTAAATAGATACACGTACAACTTAGTGGACTCCCCCTGCCCCATCTTAACGGTTCGCTTGGTTGAGAGCCATTGGCTATACACGGCGTTAAAATTATCTAATAGTCCGTCTGATTTTTCAGGCCTCTTATAGTCATATACCTCCAAGTCTCCCGACTCGAGAAGTAGGATTGTTTGTGTGGTGTTAGTCATTGGTTAAGTTTTTTTATTAATTTCATTTATAATTTTATCGTTCTCAACAACTTGTCTTATACGGTCTTCCATTGCCATCATAAAGCCAACTCGACAGCAAAAAAATGATTTTTCTGAGGCTTCGCAACCGTCAGGGTCTTCGCTTTTGCAGGCCCCGTAAACTCCTAATTTGTCAGCAATCCAGTTGCTTAAATCTTCTACTGTTTCTATATCCATTGTTACTTACTTGGTTTTATTTAAATTCATAAATCAACTCCTGGCCGGTTAGGGCGAAGTATAGGTTTTGGAGCTGGTGTAGGCGTTTAATTGTGGTCAAATGAAATGAATCTCTGCATTCGTAAACATGCCAATCATTATACGGTTCATCAAAAGAAAGACCCATCATCCAGTCATCCTTAGTGAACTCGTTTCCATTTCTTGTAAATCCACACCTTACCAAAACATCCTCTGTTAGCGGGATTGGATCAGGGGAATGCCTTTCTGTTAGTTTCCTTATAAAACCAATGCTATCAGTAAAATAGCCTAATTCAACGTCTTCGTTTATAAAAATCTGCCTAACAATAACATCCTGTCCGTAATAATTTAAATAATTGCCTATTCTCAATTCGCTTACTTTCATCTCATTTAGTTTTATTGGTTAATGTTTTCATCTCTCTTTAGGGGGGTTATTTATTCCAGTCTCCATCAGCGTCAAGGTGATTCGGTGGCCATCCTTTAAAGCATACCATAATCATTCTAAAGAAACGCGCAAATAACTTTACAACTCCGTTCACTAAAAAATATAGTATCATGGCAATCATAATGTATGACCCGCAGAAAATCCAGAATCCGCTTAGTGTGTATTTTAATATTTCTAACATAATTTATTTTATTTTAGTGGGTTAATGCTTTTAAATCGGTAAACTGTCTATTTTTGGTAATTATACGACAAGTGTATTAAAAGGTTGCAAGTGTATAAAATTTTAACATTTATGCTTAAATATATCAAAATTAATATTTACATTTGAATATGGCTCAAACTAAGAAAAACGCGATAGATTCTCTCTTTAACATTCTTACTCGTTTTAAGGTAACAGATGAGTTTAGAGTGAATAAAAATTGGTTAAACTATAAAATAGATCAAGTAAGGGCGGATATAATTATTCAGCAATATGCTCAAACGGGCGTTTTAGATCAAGCGTGGTTTTCAGATATAGGACTTATTGATTTTTACAGAACTAATTTTGCCGACGACCGTTCTATTTCTTGTGGCTGTGATGTTGGTAAAGCCACTATCCCTCAATTTATAAGCATTAATTCTAGTAATGGTAATCAGGATTTAGGGCTATTCTCTGTAATGTCCGCATGTGGCTCTAAACAATTAACACCTAAACGAATGTTTCAGTGGTCTTATACGCCGCCCGAACACACTAATAGTTTATTTGCCTACTATTGGAGGATTAACACTCAAATGTATATTAGTGACCCTACAATACAGCAATTAAGAATTATAGGGATATTGCTTAATCCAGAAGATGGTTATTTGATCAATTCTCAGCCTGTTTTAAGCGGCTCTTTAGTTAATGGCACTGTTTACCTTGTTAAGAATAGTCAGATCATTTATAATGCAGTTGTGTACAATCCTAACGATACTTTTACCGCCACGGCAACTGCTACTTTTACAGGACTAGGTAAAGTGTATTTAAATTCAGAAATAGCAGCATACAGAGATATTGACCCTTACCCCGCCAGTGGGGATATGATACGTCAAATTGAAATAGAGATATTAACCAAGGAATTTAAAATAGAGTCAGGTCAATTAACTGATGTTCGCAATGATTCGGTAGATGAAGCCAATAAAGTCCCGGCAGTTTAGTATGCCAACCTTACGCAAAAGGAATAAAAAAATGATGCGTAAAAAATATAAAAAGACTATTAGCTTATCTACTCTTGATAAAGTGTGGAACGATTGGGTTGAATTTGCGATTATACGACCTATGATTAAATTTGGCAGGGTGAAGGTGGATGATAAGTTTAGCATGGAAATAGTTGGGAAGAAAATAATAAGTGATGCTAGAATAGTAGCGCTTATGAGCGCAGGAGTGGTAGTGTCTAAGAGGGGGTATAAAATTGAACCTAAAAAATTTGGAAATAACAGACCGGGATTAATTTATAAGATCACTTGTGAAGATAAGAATTACAAAACAGGGCAACTTATATTTGAACCTGATAGGAAGTTAAGTAAAAGAGTGAGTGAACATTTAAAGAATAGTCAACAATATTATAGAATATGTCAATAAATAAATTAATATCTGTTAGGAATCCTATAATTGATGCTCAGGATTTTTTAGGAATTGACCATGATAAAGATGTTCCTTGGTTTACAAGGCTTGCCACTTTAGCTGAGCAGCAAATAGGTTCTTATTACCAATATGAGCGTAAAAGAAAAGTGATTAATATCAGTAATTGTGTGGCTTGTTTACCTAATGACGCTGTACTTGTTGAGGCGGCTATATTAGGAGATTTAGGGGAAGATTGTGATAATTTATTTGCTAGTGCTTGTGGCGGGGTTGGAAGCAATAGTGTTACTAATGTAAATAGTAATGGATTGTTTTTAGTTGTGGATTTATCTCCTTCGCCCGATTCCAGTATTAGTTTTGGAAAAGTGGACTATTCTATTCAAAACAATAAGATAATTTTTGATAGGAGTCGTGACGGGCAGAAAGTAACAGTTCAATATATTCGATACAAAACAGATTGTGATGGATTTATTGAAGTGGGAGAGAATCATGTAAATGCTATTAGATGGTATATTATTTACCATTATTTGTTTAGAAAGTCAGGTAGTAATTACATAGAGCGTGATAAAATGAATATAGCTTTCCAAGAATGGAATAGAGAGTGTCGCCATGCCCGCGCAGAAGATAACAGGCTTACTGAATCTCAGTACAGGGAAGTGGCAAGAGCTTATAATAACCCTATGTCTGGTCGTGGATTATGGCAAGGAATGTACACCACCCTTGGTAACTTTTACACTATTTGGTAAGCAATGAGAGATATATTTGAGAATACCTTTCAAAATGGAATGTCAAGTGACTACAATGTAGTCCTTCAGCCTGATGGTACTTACCGATATTTAAAGAACTGCCAACTTGTTTCTCAGGATGGTAATAATTTTGTAATTAAAGACTGTTTAGGCAACGTTCTTACATTTACAGTTAACGCACCTTACGATGCTGTTTATACTTCCGTAGGAGCCTCGCCAATGATTATAGGGATGATTTCTTTCCCCGATAAGCTAATTACGATTACAGATGTAGGTGAGATAGGTATTATTAAATACATTCCTTATGGTGAAGGAGTACAGCCTTTATCGGTGACAGGTGAATACAATGCTGGATATGTCCCATTGTATCATAGCACAGAGTTAAATCTTAGTAAGCTACATAGAATTAATGGCTTCTCTTATATTGAAAATGAGTTAATAGAGCGTATTTATTGGACTGATAACTTTAATGAGCCAAGGGTGTTTAATGTCTCTGACCCAATATTTACTAACTACTTTTCAAGTGGCTCTCTTGTAACAGGTGAGCAATATATGGTTCTTGAAGGAGCTATACAGCACCCAATAGGAGGAGCTAATCCTATTTATGGTCCGGGGCTTACTGCCGGAAACACATTTACAGCTTCTTCAGCTACATATACTAATCTTACTGCCGCAGCTCCCACTCCAAAAATAATAGCTTATTATCCGCCATCTCTTTTAGATTTTACGCCTTCTCGATCTTTAGGGAATATTATATTTAAAGAATACGGCTCTGGAAGTCTTTATTGCGGTTCTAAGACATATTTTTATAGATTAGGCACTAATGATGGAGTGGTTACAACATGGAGCTATGGCTCTTCTCCTATACCAGTTGGAACATTAAACGATTCATTTGCCCTCACTTCCCCAAACGTACCTTATCACGATTTTGTTGGTGGAGGTACAACAACTGCGCTGCTTAATAGTGGTCTTTCAGTTTTGATTAATATAGAAAATGTAGATGAGGATTTTGATTATATAGAAGTGGCATGTGCTGAATTTGATCAACTTGCAACCGCTCCAAGACAAATATCTATTATAGCCAAAGATGTAATAACATCCCCTACTATGGTTATTACCCATGACGGGACTATTAATTTAGGCATACTAACTATTGGTGATATTACGCTGTTTCCTGCAAGTATTCTTAAATGTAAAACACTTGCTACTAATAAGAATTTTATTTTAACTGGTAATATTACTGAGAGGATTGAATTTGACTGGGACGCTAATGATTACCCTGCATTTACAGCAGCGTGGTTTCAGTACCCAATGAACTCTCATTACGATGCTACAAGCTGTTCGTTAAGCGGAATGGTGCCTTCTGGTATTAGTCCTCCAAGTGGTGGATATATGGCAGCAGGACCAACCGCGGCAGGTTCAATAACTCCATTCTCAAAGTGGTTAGTTACAAGCGGCACTGTTACATATAACGGAACTAATTATACAACTGGACAAGTGTTTGAGGGTGTTCCGGCGGTGTTAAATAGCGATATTGCAACCCTAGCCGCAGCAAGCTCTTTTGTTCCATGTGTAAATAAAAACAGATACACTACATTTGCTGGCGACCCTGTGCCAAATGCTATTGAGATTAAAAGAACTACTGACACTATAAATGATTGCTTTTGGGATTACAAATCAGCAGCCGCACACCATCATTTGGCTGGGTATTGGTCAGGAGAAACTTATAGATTTGGCATGTTGTTTTATGATAAAAAAGGAAATCCATTCTATGTAAAATGGTTGCTTGATTATCAAATGCCGTCTGTTTATCTTAAAACTGGATATAATCTAAGAAGAGATCAAATAGGAACCACTGGTAATTATGTTTATTCATTGAATCCATCAGGAATGAGGTTTCAGGGAATTACATTACCACAAGAGGTTGTAGATCAAATAAGTGGTTTTAGTATTGTTAGAGCTGAAAGGGATGCTCGTATTGTCACACAAGGGCTTGTTACTCAAAATGTAGATACTGGCGCTTCACCAAAAGTATATAGACCCGCCGCATGGAATCCAATTAGTGCCGATACGCATAACGTTGCAAGTAAAATTTACACATACATGTGTCCTGATATTTTAGTGGACGCTCCATTAAAAAAAGCAGTAGGCGTTATTGGTGATACAATGGAAGAGGCTGTATGGTTAGACCCTTATGATTATGGTGGAGGTAGTGTTGTTAGAGGTCAGGGTGTTGCCGGGAGTGAACAAGTTTATACAAAGTATCTATCTTGCTTAAATGATAATTCATTACGCACCGGAACCATTACTTATTTTGATTCAGTAGATGAATCTCAAACTTTAAGTAATTTAGGCAACGGAGATACTTATGAGAACGGAACTATGCAGGTGGCAGTTGCTGCCGGAACTGTTGTAAAAGGAACTTGTGTTACAGGTGGACTTGATTATAACTTAGATGGATATAATGCTACCGGATGTAAAAAGACGGTGTTTATCTTAGAAACTGACTTTAAACATTACGGACCTTCTGCTAACGATTATACTTCTGTTGCCGCAATGGGACAGATGGAAAAGATTGTAATGAATTATGTAAAGACTGGTTTTGCTAACCCTTATGGCGGTACTGGTGATTCATCTAAAGCAAACACACTTTATATTTCCACAGGACATTTTCAACCAATTAACGCTTCAGTTCTTGCAGATGTTTTCGATGGAACTAATTATGTTTTTAATGATGTAGAAGTATTTGGTGGCGATTGTTATACCTGTATGATTGACCAAGGGTATGCTTTATGGGATGCTGGATTTGTTGCCAGTAGATACTCTTATGCTTGGACATTCCCTTGTGAGTGTAATTCTAATTACAATTTAAGACGTGGGCGTAAAACCTCTAACGTAGAAATGTATTATACCGGCACCGCCCTTACTGAATCAATTACTGTACTTGGACCTGCTGGAGAGATTAATTTAGAAGATTATTCCTATAATCAAGGGTATTCGACCGAGGGCCAACAAGTGGTATATCCGGCGTTGCCAATAGATTTTATTAACAGCTCTAGCTTTCAGGCAAGGATAAGGTATGCTGGTGAGAAGTTTATAGGTGAAAGCATTGATTCATTCAGAACATTTGCTATAAATGATTATAAGGATTTATCTGCTAATTATGGCCGGATAAACAGCATAAATGTAAAAGAAGACAAGGTGGTTGTTTTTCAGGACAATGCTATTAATACAGTCCCTATTTTAGAAAGACAGGTAGTTAGTGGTGTTAGTGGTGATGCTACTACAATAGGTACTGGCGGGGTTGTGGATAGGTTTGATGTGATAAGCTCTTATTTTGGCACACAGCATCAATGGAGTATCACAGAAACGGAATATGGATTTGCTTTCTTTGATATGAGAAGAAAAGCTTTTGTTATTTTAGACTTTGGCGGTGGCCTATTAGAGATAAGTCAGGTGTTTGGGTTAAAGGCATTCTTTGACGAAGTATTTATGGAAATTGAAGGTACAGGTAGTTCTGATACTACAATTCTATTAAACTCCCCTACATTTGAAGAAACCGCGGATAGACCATTAGTTGGGGTTGGTATTACATCTGTGTATGACCCTAAGTTTAAAATGACCTATATGACATTTAAGTTTTACGGTCAAAATGCAGACGGCACTAAATCGAAAGATTTTACTATTGGATATTTACATACAAATACTAAGAAGTGTTTTGTAGGGTTTTACGATTGGTTCCCGTGTATCGCTCATAATCATAATCAGATTGTATTATCTGTAAATAACCCTAAAAATACTACTCAATATTTACCAACCGTACCTACAAATGAATCTTTTGTTGTGGGCGAAACTCTTTGGGGAGATAGCGGTATGACCGATGAATACATTTGTATTGCTGATGTTACTTTAGACAATGCCGCCAAGTTCCCTAAAGGAGCAAGCGGGGCTACTTATTGGTTTAGAATTAATAAAATCAATCAGTTGTGGGTGAACAACCAGCCAGCAGCCTTAACGGATGTAACAGCAGGGGGGTATCAATATAATATGTTCTTTGGAAGAGTAGTGGATAACGAGCTTCACATTGTAATCAATCCAAAGCAACAGGGGGATGAAGCATTTTATGTGCAAAACATCTCTCAGAATGGTCCTTACAATATTAATTACACTTCCATTTATGCGGACGCTGATAGTCAGGCTGGGGCAGATTTAAATATTACTGGCACTAACAGAAATTACAGATTCATCTTTGATAAGATAACCAGTACTGTAATGAGAGACGCTACTACTGGGGCTAGGATAATCAATAAGTATTTACGTATGAGATTTGTTAAAAGAAATTGGACTACCGTCCCGATTTCATTAGAAACAAGTGTAAAGATATTGAGGTCTATTACCTCTTACTTTAACACAAAACGATAAAACGCAACCTTTTATAATTTACTTCGTTAAACTATACAAACCATTACAAGTTTGAAAGGAATTTAGATACATTCTATTTCATTACAGATTTGAAATGAAAAGTATAATTTAAAATATAAATAAAATGAAAAAACTATTTTTGTTGTTATCCCTAGCGATAATATTTAAGTCAAATTCACAAATAATCACATCCACAGGGACGGTATCTTCTTTATCCGTTTCCCCGCAAGTAGTGTGTGTTTGTGATAGTATTAAAATTAAGTTTAGATTCACTCCTAGTTCAAGTGTTGACACCTTGGATAAGTTTAACTTTTACATTGACTATTTTGATTACGAGTACAACGCAACCAAATATGTCAAGATAAGAAGTTTCACTTTCTTGGACTTTTATAACATGGAGAAAGAGCTTATTAACAATATTAACAACGACACAGCTTATTCTTTTTGGTATAAAATACCATGCGATTTAATTAATAATATAGGTAAAAGTGGTGATTCTCAGGTTTTAATTAAGATTACATTAAAAGATGGTTCTGGCATTGCTGTTTTAGTTAAGTTGTGCAATCTTACAGGGATAAATTCTTACGAATATGATAAAAAAGATGTTCCTGTTTATTATGACATGAACAGGGTCATTGTCGCCCCGAAAAGTGGAGAGTTGTTAATTAGACAAATTGGTATAAACAGAGTTAAAGTATTAATACAATGAGAAGAGAATATTTTATTAAATGTAAAACAGATTTAATTCCAAATGAAGTTTTTTATGTGTTTATGACAATCAACGGTAATGCTAAAGACGCTAAAGAAATAACAGAGCAAGCTCTTGCTTTTTGCAAATCTGATATTAAAAAATCAAATAATGTAGACATTCCTATTAACAAGATTGAAATACTAGTATTCAGCTTATTACAAACCACAACCATATGAAACTAACCATATTGCTTTTGGCTATTGCCATTCAAATTAACGCCCAATCGGCCCCAATGCGATTCTCGTGCGGTAAAACCGATACCATATACATACAAATTGAATCTGACAGTACTTACTCTACCAGCAAGCTAAATGTCTCCTGCTCTAAACATAAACACTCAGATTGGACTTCTATCACCTTTGGATTCACTGACGGCAGCTTATTGGAAGTGTCTTCTGCTTCTGGCTACCAAATTAAAGACACTGAGAAATTTAAGACTATAATGTTTGATTTTATCTCTTTTGACGACATTATTTCATCCACTGCCTGTATAAACATAAAGACTAAAGACTACTTCATAAAGCACTTCAATTCAGTTAAAAACTAAAAGTGTAATTGTTCAAAACTTTTATTACATTTGGTAGCATCAATTTGTCATCAAATGAAGAAAGCTCCTTCCTATAAAGGTGGAGGCAACCTTATCAAAGGTGAGCCTAACAAGCCTAAAAAAACAACCATAGACCGAACTAAATACAAGGCGATATTAGACAGGCCAATAGAAGGAACTGGCACTAATGTTGTTGGTGACAGTCAGGATAACTTTACTCCCGAAGTGCTTAAAAACATGGGGTATAATTACTACTCAGGAACAATGGGAGGTAAGGATATTGTTTATGAGAAAGGCGGAAGGTATCACATTTACAACGAACAGCCTAATGCCAAACAAAATAAGTTTGGTTTAATTGATATTGGTGATTTATCTGAACCACCTATTAATCCTACACCTGCTTTAACCACCCCTACCGTTCCTAAGATGGTTAAACCACAAATTGACCCTACTCATAAATCGCTTGATTTTAGCAATCCTAATATGATTCTTGACCCTAATACAGGAACTTATACTAATCCCGTTACTGGTAAGCGCATAGAGCCTATTGTAGAGCAATATAAGCATGGTGGTAAAGTGAAAGGACTTGCTTTTGGTGGCAGTACATCTTACAATGAAAGATTCAACACTGTTAATCAATTAAACACACAGCAGAACCAACAGGCAGAAGCAGACTCTCCAAGTTTTTTATCTAAAAATCAAAACACATCTCGCGTACTTGGTTCTGGGGTAATGACTTTAGGAAACCAAATGTATCAGCGTAAATATGGAGCAAGTGCTAATCCAGAAGAAGAGGCTAAATACGATCAGGCGGTTGGAGCAGTAGATTCCACCGCTTCTTCAGCATTACCTTGGTATGCTTTAGCTAAAGGAGCTTCTAATATTGGCAAAAGTCAAATTAAGCGTGATGAAAATGGACGAGCCACTACTAAAGTAGGGAGTGTTTCAGACGATTGGTTAACCCCTGACCATGAATTAATCATGCAGGGATATAAACAGGATGGCGTTAAAGGCGCCTTACGTGAATCTTCTGGGCTTGGTAAAATAGGTAGAACTATCGGTACACTTACAAATAACGCTAATGAAACCGAAGGGTTTTGGGGGAAGTTTAACAAAGCAACCGGTCAAGCTGGTAAGAATAAATCTGCCGGAATGGACGAGGCTGCTAAACAAGCTCAATTAGATGCTATTGCTGCTGAAAAAGCAAAACAAAAGGATGCTATAAACAAAGGTAGGATTGCTGAATCTTTAGCTGCTCGTAATGCAGGTGACACTAATTTTGAGCAAGATTATTTTAATCAAACGCTTGCAGATGGAGGAATTATTAAAGGTGCTGGTACAGCTAAGAGTGATAGTATAAGTGCTAAAGTAAAGCCGGGTTCTTTTGTTGTACCTGCCGAAAATGCTCCTATTGCAGCCGAACTTAAAGATAAATTATTAAGAAAAGCTCCAAGTAAAAAAGCAAGTTTAAACCAAGGTGGCGGTGTAGATGTTAAGCTAAGTGATGGTGAGTATCTATTCTCTCCCGAAGAGAAAATGGAATTACAAGCCAATGGCGTTGATTTAAACGCTCTTGCTCCTAACGCTAAAGAAGAAGATAAATTAAAGTGCGGTGGTAAAGTGCCAATGTATAAAAGTGGTGGTGGTATCAATAAAGTAGTTTCTGATTTAGATATAATTGAAATAGCTAGTGGAGGAAAAGGATATGAATCACTTAGCGATAAAGATAAAAAAAGAGTTGATGATTTAAAAAAATTACAAGTTAGTGATATTAAAAAAGTTCCATCATACAAAAATGGCGGTGGTGTAAATGGAAATAATGATGATTTTGAAAAGAAAGAATTAGCTAAAATTGAAGCTCAAAGAAAAGCTGACGCAGCTAGACTTGGAGAAATAAAAGCAAAACAAAAAGCAGATGAGGCAAAAAGAGCTTTAGCGTCAGATATTCGTCAAAGATTAGAAATACAGTATAACGCTAAAAAACAATCAAAAGCTAACATTGATAAGTATCAAAATGAATACAATGCAATTAAAAAAGCTTATGATAATTATTCTAAAGAAAGTGATTTTGAATTAAATAGACCTCTATCAACAGGAGAGAGGTACACTAAATCCGCCAAGCCAACTACGGAAGAGGTAAGAAAAAATAAAGAAGATTTATTAAAAAAACTTCAAGATAGTAAGTCAAAATTAGATGCCGCTCAAAAAGATTATAATTACGCTTCCAATGAACGTAATTTTATAACTCCTGAAACAGGAAGAGGGCTGAAATCTTCTGCCGGAAAAGGACTAGATAATTTAAAAAGCGATAAAGCTACTACACGAGAAGCGGTAAACGCTCCTTTAACCGCTACATCCACTCAAAATATTGCTAAAGAATTAGCTGGTAGATATAAAACCGCTCCTAAGAAATCAGGTAATAAACCTGCAACTGAAAAAGCGGTTGCTGATACATTATCTCCAATTGATATTAATCAAATTCCAACAAGTGAATCTGATAATTTATTTGATAGTAGAACTTCTGCTGAAATGGCAAGAATGAATCAGCCAGTGGAAAGGGTTTCTCTTTCTGCTCCTGATGCTATTAATCCAACTGTTACAGAAGCAGATCAAGCTCCAATGCAAACAAATTCAAGTGGTCAACCTAAATTTAGTAAATTTAATTTAAGTGGGGCTTTGGACGGTGCAATTAATTATGGACTGCCTATTGCTCAAACAGCTATTGGATTTAGTCAATTAAAGAAATTAGGGAAACGTCCTGTTGATACGCTAGACCCTGAGTATTTAAATGCAATTTCAAAGACAAGGGCTGGCGTAGAGAAGGCTAATCAACAAGCTAAGTTTGGATATTCGCCACAGGAATTAGCGGCTTTAAATCAACAAAATGCGGCTCTTACTAACGCAGGGCGTTATGCTGCTAGAAATTTCTCTGGTGGTTCGGCGGCTAATGCTTTGAATATGGAACGTAGTGTTATTAATGACTCTTTCGGACGCGGACTTACTACATCTATCAATGACAACGCTCTTAAAATGCAGAAGCAACAATTAGCTTTTGAAAGACAGTCTGGACTAAATGATATGTTGTCTCATAAACAAGAACTTAACAGACGCTTATTCTCAGATACAATGTCTGCGTGGCAGCAAAATCAAGGTTCTGCCGCATCTTTAGCTAATGCCGGTATTCAAAACTTGCTTGATGCAAATAGATATGATAAATTTATGAAGTCTTCACAAGAAGTTAACAATCAAATTTAATAAATATGGAGTGGGGTACACTTGCAGGTCTTACTGTAAAAAATAATTTAGATCAACAGATACAGGACGCTAAGTATTTTGACCAACAACGTAGGCAAAACGAGGTTATGAATATGCAGAAAGCCAAGATGTTTTCTGACGATCTTGAATTTCAAAATGGCTCCAATCCTTATGACGATGCGATAATTAAGCAAGAGAATCAAAGATTAGTATCGGACATAGGAAAGTATGTAACTGATAATCCAGATTGGACTACGAATGTGTATAAGGCTTCTGAGGTTAAAAGAATGAAGCAATCAATGAAGAGTACCCCTGCCGTTCTTCGTTCTATGGCATACAAAGATGCTATGGCTAAATTTAATGCTGACTTATCCGAAGTGGCTAAAAACCCTAATAAATATGACGCGGAGGCTTATGATGCAATTCAGCAACAAGTTGAAAACTACCATAAATACGGAAATCAATATGGTGAAGAGGCTGCTAAGAAAGAAGGTGCCAGACCACTTGTTTACCAAAAGCCACAAGATTTAATTAATGTACCCGATACTCTTTTAAAGGCTGGTAAAAACATTAATAATTTTAATGTTAAGAAAGGAAAAGATTTAGGAGAATATATGACTGAGCCGAAGCCAGAAGAGGTGAAAGCTATTAAGGATTCTATTTACCAAGAACATAATAGGTCTATTGCATTACAAGCAAAACAATTAGGACTTACAACCCCACAACAAATAGATAAATGGCTTACTGATGGTATTATAGCCGGATTTGAGCCTAAATACTCTCCGGGTGACCCAAATGCTTTATGGGAAAGAGGGATGAGAGAAAGAGAATTAAGGGCTAAAGAAGCTAAAAGCTCTCCAATGCCAAGTTACACCCCTTTTGATGATTTGTTTGATAAACGTAAACCGGCAGGTAATGTCCCCGCTGAACTTGCTTATAAAACTTGGGGTGAAACTCCTAAGATTAAAGTAGTG
This sequence comes from Melioribacteraceae bacterium, assembly GCA_041674625.1. Taxonomy (GTDB): domain Bacteria; phylum Bacteroidota; class Ignavibacteria; order Ignavibacteriales; family Melioribacteraceae; genus BRH-c32. The sequence goes on from JBAYVI010000004.1 coordinate 54,382, forward strand.
GGCAATTCAGGTCAGGCGGTTGATTTAACGGGACTTAAGATGAATTATGATAATAGATATGTTACGGATAGTAAAGGACGTAGATACCTATCAGGATATGTCAATGTACCTTTGGATGTTGCTAAACAAAACGGAATTTGGACGGGTGATGATGAAGATGGTGGTATTTCTGCCTCGTTTTTAGGTAAAGCGGTAAGAAGACAAAAAGAATCTAAAGATGGTAAAGGTGCTACATTTGTAAAGCTTGACTACATGATGCCTATTGATTATAATGATGGTACCGCAAGACAGTTATATAATTCTCATGCGCAGCCCGCTAAATTAGTTGAGCCGTTGCAGTATGATAGTAATTTAGGTAATACAAAGCCGTTAACTGTTGAGCAAAATGGCTATACTTATACATGGAATTCCGAAAAAAATGTTTATGAATAGTTATGCCAGATAATAAACCAGCATTTAATCCAAATAAACCGTTTGTTCCATCGGACAATAATGGTGTAGATAAACCTGCTTTTAATCCAAAAGCTGCGTATAAGCCATTGGAATCTACTGAGACATACAAAGATGCTTTTACTTCTGTAACGGAGGATATTTACAAAAGTCCTAAAGAAGATAATAAAGTAGAAAGTGCTATTGACTTTATCGCTAAACACCCTACAACAAAAGGTGGTATGGTTGATTTAGAAAAAGACATATTACGTGGTGTATTTAAAAATCCTAATGCCAGTCAAGATCAAATTAAAGAATCAATTGCTACTATGCAAAGTGGCAATCTGTATTACTTAAAAGATGAAGGTGGTGTTATGGTACCAAAACAATTGAAGTACGGCGAGAAGCCTCCTAAAGGCTATAACGCGCAATCTGTCTGGGGTAGTCAAAAGGATGCTAATAATGATTCTTGGTACACTGATTTAGGTAAGAGTTTATACAATGGTGTTATCGGCACGGCAGAAGGAGTTGTTGATTTAGCTCAAATGGGTACTATGGCTATCACTGATGATAAAAGTGATTACCTTGCTAATCTTAGTAATACCGCCGAAGCACTTAAATTCACTAAAGATGCAGATATTAACAAACCTATATTTAACACGGAGGGAATAAATCAATTTTCCGACTTAGTTGATAAGGATAGATTTGACATTTCACCCGCTGCTTTGTGGGGGACATTAAACATGGCTGCTGAATCAGTGGTATCATTTTATGGTGGAGCAAAGGGAGCTACTACACTTGCTAAGTTAGGGCCAAAGGCTTCTGCTTATGTAGGCTCTTATCTTACGCAATTGGGGGATAACCTTGATAATGCTAAAGAGGCCGGATTAGAAGGAAGGGAAGCTGCTACATTCGCTTCATTAACTACAAGTGTTCAGGCGGCTATTGACGCTAAATTTGGACTTGAATCTAAAATATATCAAGCCTCTATGAAAAAACCTGCTGCTGCTTTGTTTAAAGATTTAGCAAAAGGAATAGAGAAGGATGCAGAAGGTAAAATAACAGCAGAAGGATTTAAACAACTTGCCAGAGAAACTGCCGATAATTATGGTAAACTTGCTGCAATAGGGGCTAAAGAAATAGGTAAGGATGCTTTAAAAGAAGCTGGACAAGAAGCGGGACAAGATTTTGTTGCTAAGGCGGCTGAAAACCTATGGGATAAATTAGACATTAATGAGAAAGCAAAGTTTGGAACTGATGTTACCAGCGCTCAATCATTTGCAAGTTATATCCAAAATGGACTTGCGGGACTTGTCGGTGGCGCTCCAATGGCAATAGCCTCAACTAATGCTAAAAAGAAATATGACGAACAGAGTGCTAATGCTTATAAAACTGTTCAACAAGGTCCAGCAGCCGTTCAGGAACTAAAAGGTAATTTAGGTGTAGCAAAAGAGAAAGGACAGATAACTGAACCTGAATACAGAAATGCAGTTGATAAAGTAGACGCTTATCAGAAATACAATGAGCAAACCAAAGACCTTAATTTAGACGAGAAGCAGAAGAAAGAAACATTCGAGCTTTCTTTTAATATTGAATCTTTGAAGTCTGAGGTTAATCAATTTACAAAAGAAGAGCTCGACCAATTAGACCCTATTGCACTTGGTAAAATTGATTCTAAGAAGAAAATAATTAAAGGCTTACAAGAAGAGCTTAATAAAATTATACTGCGTGAGGATGTACAGAGAGAGACTAAGGTAGGGCAAGATACGGTTAATAAGGTAGTGAAGAATGAAACTCCTAAAGAGGGTGAGAAGAAAATATCTGACTTATTAAAAACATTCAAAACTCAGGCAACAAAGGTAGATAAGGTGGATGTTAAAGAAGCTGCCAAGCCGGAAGATAAAAAACCTTACAGAAGATTTGCATACGATAGAGATAATACCCCTGACTTTGATTTAAAAGATAGTAAAGGAAATTATCAGTTTAATAAACTTACTGACCCTATATCTCGTAAAAGAGCACTTACCGATCACTTTGATAAAAACCCTGAATTAAAGGATGAAGTGGAAGGATATGTTCACCAAAGTCAAAATAACGTATGGCAAGTAGATGTTGGCAATGGAAGGTGGATGCAATTTGCTCGTTCAATTGACCCCGAAACATTATTAGGTGATACTACTAATTTACCTGAATTAAAGGAAGATGTTAAGGATAGTGATGGTAGACTGTTAACGAGATATAAAGAACCTGTTATAGTTAAAATGGAAACTATTACCGGAGATCGTGAAGATCGCAAAGGAAAGCCGTTAAGGATATTTAATGTTTATCGCAAAAGAGATGGAGCATACATTGTTTCTTTAAAAGAAAGACAAAAGGGGAATAGCGATTATAGTGACGGAGAGAAAGCTCAAATGGCAGCTATAAAAGAGCGTGGTTACGTCCCTAAAAGTAAAGAGTCAGTTAAGGAAGCTGTTAAGAATAGGAATGAATCGGTGGCTACAAAAGTGATAGAATACGGTGATAAGATTATCGCCGGAGAAATATTAAAATCACCTAAGGATATTCAGTTTTACGAAAATAATAAGAAAGATATTGAAAAGTATTTAGGTGAAAAGGCTGCTGAATATAAAAATAAAGTAGAGAAGATAAAGGATAAGATTGTTATTAATCCTATAACTAATCCCACTGATTTGACTAGAAAAATAGCTATCACTAAAAAATTAAAAGGTTCTAGTAAGAAAATACAAATAGAATCTAATGTTAAGTCAGAACAAAATAAAATATTAAAAAAGGTAGAGTTGTTAAAAAAATTAATAGATTGTATTCATGGATGAAGAAGAAGTAACCCCAGAGGAGTTTCAGATTGAAATGATGGAAAGCCATCATAAAGAAATGATTGCTGCCATAAGAAGTATAAAGTTTCCTGAACAAAAGGATAGTTCTCCTGTTTTACAGAAACTTAATTCATCTATTGATTCAATGATAAGTAAGTTGAATGCTTTACAATCACCTACCGTTAACGTTGAGAAAACAGATCAAACAGAGGTGACTAATCTTTTAAAAGAATTAATATCGTCTGTGAATAAATTAGGAGAAAAAGAAGAGAAACCTGAAAAGAAAGAATTTATATTTGATATTGTAAGAGATGGCCTTGGTAATATTAAATCAGTAAAAGCTAAACAAGTATAATGGCAACTTTAGATTCTGTAAATATAATTCCAAGCCTTCCGCCAATTTTTTCAGGTAAATGGAGAGGTGCTACCGGCACAACATACTCGACTGCTTCTTTTGCAGCAAATCAAGTCTATGTTACACCTTACTTAATTTGCTCACCACATACTGTTTTACAAATACGTGTTCCGGTTACTACCGGAGTTGCTGGTCAGTCCATAAGAATGGGACTTTATTCAGCTGATGTAAATGGATATCCAGATGCGCTGATTGAGCAAAGCGGAGCTATTTCAGTTGCAACTAGTGGCGAGTATTCTTATACGTTTGCATCCGCTTTAGCATTAACTGGTAAACTGGTATTTATGGCAGTAAATTGCACAAGTACTGGCGTAGTATTTAGATTGTGGATTGGACCTGTTAATTTATTGCCAAGAACTGCTGGAAATCCACCGGTGGCAGGATATCGTTTTGCTCACGGATTTGGTTCATTCCCAGCTAATTTTCCCGGAAGTGCTATTGAAACAACGAACGGAAATCAACACATGTTAGAGTTATTAGTACAATGAGAGTTATTACTAATATAGCAAAACGAGACAAAGACGGCAATATAATGCTTGACGAGTTCGGAACTCCGATTATGGAGGCGTTAAGTGATGTTGAAGTAGCGATATCATTTATAGAGTTACAAGAAAGTATGTTGTCAGAAGTGGATTCGCAAACACAATCTAATATCCGGTTAGGGTTTACTTTTGATGGTATTGTTTTTTCAATGAGCGAAAACGCGCAACTAAATTGGAGTAACATTCCAAATATACCAAAAGAAGCTTTCCCGTTTGAGGTAAGTGGAAAAGAAGATGATGTTTATTTATTGTCAGAAGCTAATAAAATGAATTTTTATATGACTGCAATGAGTTTTAAGATGAGTTTATTAAGCGCTGGAACGAGTAAGAAAAAACTTATTAAAGCGTGTAAAACAATTGAGGATTTAAAAAAGATAGTATAAATGGCAAACGAGATAAACTTTTCAGCCTTAACCGGCCAGACTATAACTTGTCAACTATACGATGGAATTACTCCTGTGGGAACTCCGTTTGCCACTTCTGAAATAGACACTACTGGTACTTATGTAGCCTCTATGCCAGCTACTCCTTATGGGAAGTATGTGGTTGTGGCAAGCGCTTCTGGAACTACCGTGGCAAGTGGGGAGATTCATTGGAGTGGTGACTATGAGATTTTAACTGCTTTTGGAATGCTTAGAGGACTTGACCCTAACAATCCTGTTACTCAAACACTCACTAATTTAACATCTGGAAGTATAGATATTGCTGTTACAGGCGATCTTTCCACAACTACCACGTTTACAGCGCAACCATGAGCAGAAGAGCTTTAGCCATACTAAGTGAAGGGATGTTGAGTGAGTCTCAGAAGAGGTCGTTGACATTACTTTCATTGGGTATGATTGAGGTTACTTTATCGCCTACGCCAACCCCAGAAAGAAGGAGAAGGGGTGGTGGAAGAGATGGTAGTTATGTAGAAGATCAGAGTCATAGGATAAAATTGCAAAAAGAGGATGAGGAAATTTTAGCATTAATTCGTAGCTTTATAGAATGGGAAGCATAATAAAATGTTTGGATAAAATAAAAGGATTCTCTCAAAAGGAAACTGATAATCTTATTGCAAGTAGTGATAAGTATAAGAAAGAGGGAATGAGTGATGTTGATGCTGATACAAAGGCAGTGATGGATTTATACGCTTCGTTACAGGAAGAGATTAATAAGCTAAAAACCAAATCTGATAAACAGGAAAGTGTAAAGAAAACTGTTTCAGTTAAACCTGAGCTTGTAAAAGAAGCTCCTAAAACTACCTCCGTTGAATCTAAGTCTCGTGAAGTAAAGGATGTAGAAATTAATCAGGTTGAAAAAAACGCACTTATAAGTGAAGGGTATGATAATTCAACTATTAATAAAGCAGTAAAAGAAGCCAACGAACTTCGTAGGTTACCGGCAAAAGAATTATTTAAAGTACTTAATGAAAAAGGGGTATTTAATCTTGGCAAAGGCGATACGAATGTGGAGCGTCCTGATATTGGACTTGCAAGTTCTGAGTATAACAATACACTTTCTCAATTAGAAAAAAGTAAAGACACTAAAACTATTGAGAAGTTAATGAATTTTATTGAAGACATCAAGGAAACTGGTGTTATAAAAACTATTCGTGGAACGGGCGGAAAGACTGAAAGATTTTCAGCTCCATTACATAGATCATTACTTGAAAAGTCTAATCCTGATCGCGGGCTTACAGAGATAGAAGAAAAAGAGAAACTTGCCGAAGAAGAAACAAGACTTGCTTATGAATCTCAATTGGAGGACGCTGCTCAATATCAAAAGGTATCAGATAAGGCTGGAAATATATCTAAGGCGGTTGATAGGATTAAGAAAGTGATGCCGAAAGTGAATGTAGTGATGGATAACACTATTAAAGGAGCAGGACAAGTGAAAGGTAATACGCTCTCTATTAACCCAGATTATGCAGGATTTGACACTCCTATTCACGAGGCAGGACATATATTAATTGATTCTATTGGGTATAGTAATAAAGTGATACAGGCGGCAATAGCTCAACTTAAAACAACTCCACTGTGGGAAGAAACTAAAAAGCTATACTCCGATCTTAACGAAGAAATGTTAGGTAAAGAAGTATTAGCAGAGGCTATTGGAAGAGAGGGTGCAGGAATATTCGATAAAGAAGTTGATAAAACACGTTTTAAAGCTCTTTTAGACTACATCTTTAATAAGCTGAAGCAATTGTTTGGCGTGGATAAAAACATTGCTAAAAGCCTAGCTAAACAGATTATAGGCGGTATTAAAACCAAAGAACTTGTAGGTAAGAATGAAACGGTGCAGGAGGCAAGAAAAAGAGAAATAAGCGAAGATGAAGCTGCTCTTAATGAATTATACGAAGTATTTAAAAATACCCCCGACTTATCTAAGTTTAAATATGAAGACCTTTTAGATGCTTACAACATCATTATCACTTCTACCGACATCCCACAGGGGAAAGAGAATAAAATTAAGAATGAAATACTTAAACGTATAGGTATGAATTTCTTTCAACGTTCTATGGATAAGGCCAGAAACGACCCTAAATTCTCAGAAGAAAAAGCTATTAAAAAAGATATTGGCTGGTTTGATAAACAGTTTAAAGTACTATCTCACTTTAGTAATGCTTTCCCCGAAATGAAAGGGCTTAGTGATTTATGGCAAACTGCTTACTTTGATAAAATTAAGGCTTCCCGTGAAAAGAAAAATCTTAATGAGAAACTGGCGGTTGAAGTAATTAAAGACAGAAATGATCGGCTTGGAATTGTTCAACGAGGTAAAGAGTTTATCCAGCAATTATTAGGTAACCAAAACTACAAATACTTTGACTACTTAGATAACGGAAAAGGCGGTCTTATAACAGTATCGGAGGCAAATCAAAAGGGATATACTAAAGCCCAAATTGATTATTTAAAGTTTGTACGAGAAGAAATTGGTGAAAGAAAAAACCTTATAGCTTCCGAATCGTATGATGTGGCTATGGATGTTCTTAGAACTGATAAAAGGTTTTATGAGAACTTTCAAACTGAAAATTCTGTGGCCGCAGTAAGCAGTTTGCTCGGTAACACCCATAACATTAATAAGGTTCGTATTAAATTTACTAATCCATTAACCGGAAAAGAAGAAATATCTGAATATGAAAACATAGAGAAGATACTTACAAAGTATGGCGAGAAAGGTGTTAAAGAGAAATTTAAAGCATTACTCGCCATTGGTAAATACAATTACAGAGCGCGTAAACAATTAAAAGAAAGCGTAAGCGTAGACGAAAAAGGTGAATCTAATGTGCTTAATGTTATTCGTAAAGGTGAATATTCGCTGGATGAAAACGGACAATTAAAAAGTAAATTTGATAGACCGCGCGAAGAAACAAGGGCTTACTCCAAAGACTTTTATACTGCCATGCAGGAATTTATTGACGATACCCAGCATATAAAGCATATTAGCCCTTTAATCCCTATAATCAATGCAATAGATTACATTAACAAGAATGGTGCCTATGAATTTGATGAAGATGGTAACAGGGTAATAAAGCATGGTAAAAAAGATAATGTATCTGAATGGCTAAAAGAATGGACTAATCTTCACGTTATTAAACGCCCTAATGAAACTGACCCTGCTTTAGACTTAGGATTAAGGTTTTTAAGGAACTGGGCTAGTTTATCCACTATGATGTTTAATACCCCTGCTCAGTTTATGAACATGGCTATTGGTAATTATAACAATTGGCGTAAGGATAATTCTAAAACATGGGCTAAGGGACAGGCAAGGTTATTTGGCGGAGGTAAACGTAAAGTAACTAAAGATTATGCTTATGGACTTGTTAACCCTTATGCTATTGATATTGCTCGTAAATATGGTGCTGTAAGTACTGATGTGGATTCTAATCCTATTTCTACTGCCGGAGGAATAATGGCTAAACTTGGATTTTTAGGTACTAAATGGGGGGAATTTCAAATACAGGCTTCGGGTATGCTTGGCAAATTATCTGATGAAGATTATAACAGCTTTGAATACAAGAAGAATAAATTTGGAGTGGATGAATTAGTTGTTAAAGATGAAATTCAAGGAGAAAAAAGAAAGGCTTTAGAGAAGCGTATTTTGGATGCTATTGACGAAGTGTCGGACGTTCAGGGTAAATATTCAGACAAGGATAAAATGAATATTATGAACAACGAACTTGGTAAGTCGATCATGCAGTACAAAGTTTGGATGCCCGCTTGGTACAGAACAAGGTTTGGTGAGGAGGGTAGTTTTACAACTATGGTGAATGGCGGAATAAAAGAAATAAGAGATCAGATTAAAGACGAAGGGTTTATGAAGACTTTAGCTTCAGGTAATGATACTAAAGCGGTAAAGGACTTTAAAAGCAACATAAAAGGACTTATGGTGACAGCTCTTCTTATGTCTTTTGTTTATTCGGACGATGAAGATAAAAAGAAATCACTAGCGGCTAAAACAGCACAAAAGGCTTTATCTGACGTTTTATTCATATTCGACCCTAACAACCTTAAATTTACAATAAGCCGTCCTATTGCCTCTGTGAGTAAAATAAACGATCTTTTAGACGCTGTAACTAAATTAAATGAGATAGACTCTAAAGATGTTGTTAAACTACTGCCGGGCAAAAAGGTGGCAGATGCAGTGGAATACTTAACAGAAGAAGATTAAAATGTTAAATAACGAAGAATAGTTGTTTTTTACTATTTCTTATTGTAAATTTATAAAAAAATTCCATGAACGGCTATTTATACATAATTTTGATTATATTTATTTCTAATATAATTCCAAGTTATGTTAAATATGCTTTGGTAGTGCGAGGGGGTAAGGTTAGCAATAGTGCAAAGCCACCACTAAACAAAAAAAGCCAATTTTCGTGTGGTAATCAAATTTGACAGAATATAAGGAAGAAAACTCTAGCCCTCAATCTGAGGAGGTTCTTTTAAAAAATAAAGAGCTTTATAAAGAATTGATTAAAAGAGGATTTTATACTCAATTTATTGGTCATAACGATGAGATACATTATATCATCGTTTCAAATGTAGCTCCTAAATTCCAGATTTCTTTGGAAGAAGCCGCAGACATTTCCAATCTTTAGTATCACTTTTTAGATTATTATTCCTCCAGTTTAAAGGTTGTAGGTTTTCAATGTTACTGCGTCCTCCGTTAGCAAGCGCTAAAATATGATCTATTTCCCAACCAGTTATTGAATCTCTATCTCCGTATTTTTTAAATTCCATTAAAGTTCCACGTTTCTTTTAAATATTTTGGAGGATATGTTACTCAGTTCTGGGTAAGGGGTATATCAAATTCGTTTAAAGCTATTTCTGCGGTCGCTTTAGTAGTAACTTCAATTTGTGCAATATATATATCAAATAATCAATACACAATCGAAAAGCAAAATATAATCCAAAAAGGAATAGAATTAAAAAAAGAAGAAGCGCTAATCCAGCAAAAAAATAATATAGATTCACTAGAACGCTTAATAATTGATCTTCGTTTAAACCAAAAATTGTCAAATGATACTTCATTAGTAAGAATAGTTAAGCGTAAATAACTTGTTCTTAGTCTTTCCGAAGGAAAGGATTGAACTGGACGATAATTGTATTATATAGGATATTAGTTTCATTTTATTGTTTGTAAATATAGTAAGTTTAACGGATTAAAAATAATAAGGTTGCATTTTTAACAAAAGAATTTTATTATATTTATACCATGAAAAAACCAGTTAAATTAACAAAAGAGATAGTGGTACTACTCACACCTCGTATAGCGGACGAATGGACGGCTTTTGCTTTTTACAGAGATGCTTCTAATTACCTGCAAGGAATAGGGTTTATGAAAGCAGCTAAGTACTTTGCCGCCGAATCCACTGACGAATTAACCCATGCTAAAGGTTTAGAATCTTATTTAGTTGACTGGAACGTTCACCCTGAACTCCCTGCATTAGAAGCCCAAGACAACTCATTTGACGGCATTATGGACGTTATTGAAAAGGCTTATGAAATCGAATATCGCTTATATGAGAGCTATGAGAAAACTACTATGGATGTGTTTAACAAAGGAGATGTATGCACTTTCTTCTTTTTACAGACATACAATGACATTCAGCGCAAATCAGTGGCAGAATACAGTGATATGATGAATTTATGTGAAGGCGTGGACACTGAGTCAAAACTTGAAATGTTATTATTAGAGGACAAATTATTTGGACAGGGATAATAATAATTTATATATTTACTAAAACTTAATTACGATGGCCGTTTCCCCTCCCGACTTAACGATAGAATTAACCAAATCAGCAGCTTGTGATACGCTTTATTTAGCTGACGTAACGGGTGTGGTTGGAGTTAATAATAACACTACCGGATATGGTATTTCGGGCGGTCCAACTGTAAATAATGTAACTCAGGTGGTAGTAGTTCTCACTTACAATTCATTAAATACATACATTACCTACGACTTTACTATTTTAAATGGTGTTATTACCGGTTGTGAGCTGTCAATAGAGGCTGGAACTCCGGCGCTAATTACAGGTAATTTAACCTCTACTGTATGGCCTTTTGCCTCTACCTTACCTTTTAATTTATTTGGAGATTATGGAGTGGTTATACCATCTTTTGTAGATGATATTTATACCTGCACTTATACTATTAGCGGGGCAACGTCCACCCCTGAGAACTTTGAATTTGAAACAGAAGAATCGCTGCCTGTAATATGTGCGGTGCAATTGTGTGTTAATCAAAAATTCGCAGGGCTTGACTGGAATTGTGAATTCGCTTCTGAAAAAGCTAAACAAGCATTACTTATTCAAACATACATAAGTCAAGTGGCAGCTTCAATGGCACTGGATGATCTTACAAGTGCTAAAGCTGCATTACTTAATGCTCAAAATCTATGTGATACTGCCGCAGGAGGGTGTGGTTGCTCGTGATTGTAGCCGATCAAATATTAGTGTCATTGTTTAATTCAAACAACTATTCTCAAACTCTCTTTAACGAAATTAATATAAAGAGAAATCAGGGAGAGGATGTTTGTGAATTAGAGTGGAAATACATTCTTTTAAACCAATGGATAAGAATCATTACTGACTTCTATAATACTAATTTTGACACAGAAGGACAGATTGTTACCCCTGCTTATGAGACGATAGCACTTGCTCAGGCACAACAAATCATTTCTCAGATTAAAATCGCTGTGGGGGCAAATAAATACCCTTTAACTAACATATTTCAATTGGGTATATGGATTGAATCACTTAACTTCTATTGGGACGATAGAAATTTATGGTTAGATCAACCTGGACTTTCATAAACTTTTAAAACAAAATACGATGCTTTTAAGTATAATAACAAACAGACTTGACTTAGATGTTCACAGAGGATTAATAAATGACTGTATCACTCAGGTAAACACTAATACCACCGACATCGCTGCGGCACAAGTGGATATTGCTCAGAATACTTCTGATATTTCTAATTTAGATACATCTAAGCAGGATGCAACTGCCGTGTCTACACTGAGAGATGGTTATGATAATACGGAAACAGGCAATTACACTTTAAAAAGCACTGATAAAAATATAATCTACGACATTACAAATGTAGGGGCTACTGTGTTTAATTTACCGGCCTCTGGAACCATCCCTTTATTTTTAGTGGGTGATAAGGTGATTGTAGTGAATAATGAATCAAGTGGCGGAAATATTGTTTTAACTCCAACTGGAGGCTCTACTTTACAAGTAGGTAATTTATCGGCCACGCTTATCCCAGGCGATAGTGCTTATGTTATAAGAACTGGTACAAATAGGTATAAAAGAATCTTCTAATAAAAAAAGCCCAGTATTTCTACTGAGCCTTATCGCCGGGTTTTTGTTTAGAATCAATCTTTCCAAGTAATTGCTTTAACCGCCCACATTTGAGCTGCCTGAATTTCTGTAATAGCAATAGAACATAATCTTTTTTGTTCTTGACTTTCCGTCCGACTTCTTATGCCGTTCATTTGGTCAATTAAATTAGCGCTTTGCATTTTACATCGGTTCACATCTTGATCTCCTGATGGATTAAAATTAATTCCAACTGCTTTCATTCCAAAAGTAGCTGATTCTTGTTGCGGCGGATGCTGCGTTTCATCTTGTGTATTCATGTTTGTTTTTTTTTGGTTACTATCTATTGTTTAATTTAATAATCTACTTGCGGTTCTTTTATACCCACTTTTTGTAAACGGTTCTATGAAAATTATTTCATAATTTTGCCTACCAGCTCCGCATGGCTGAATCCTAAAGTGTCCCCTAACGCCAAAACTCTCAGTTCTTATGGTTGTTGTGTTCCATTTGCTTGTAACTAAGGTAACCGGAAAATCGAAGTCATTACTAATCTTACCCGTTTTTCTTGTTCCGTAAACTTTTTTAGAGTTAATAACCTCTTCGTTGTTTTCTGTTAAATAGAAAAAACAAAGAAATTTATACACAAACTCCTCTAAGTCTTTTACGTCTGAATGATTAAAATGATCACATAATTCACCGGTATTCCTATCAAAATAAAACATTATCCAATACATTTGACCGTCATTATCAGAACCCTTACTAAAAGTAAACTTCATGTGACAAAACCAAATAGTGCTTTCAGAAACAATCATTCTTAATAGTGTGTTGTTTTGGAATATGAATGTAACTTTTTGTTCTGATAAGTTTTTAAAAACATCCCAATTATAGTGGTCTGATTTTTTATTTACCTTTAACATATCAAGATGTTTTATAACAGAGTCTGAAACTATATACGGTTTATTTTTTGAATTATTAATACAATAATACAGATTTGTAGCTCCATCTGAAACAGACTTTTTCTCATCAAAATCATTGTATATGTTTGGGTATTGAGACTCAAGCATCTCAAACCAAAGTTTATCGTCGGTTAAGAATCTATACGCTATGTGATTTTTTAAAACCATTTTTTATAATTTAAACGTAATTTGTAAAATAAGGTTTCATAATTATTTCATTTTTTTTACCTTACCCTTAGTTTTATCTTTTTGTTTATCCATCTCATTCTGTTCGTGCCTGTAAACATTATCAAGGGTTTTTTGTTGTAGTGGTATTTTCTTTTCTCTGCGTAATTGACTTGGAGGCTTAACACCATTGTCAACAATAGTGGATTCATCAGGCATATAGAATAAGATTGAATATTCATCCATTGCTAAGTATTCTTTTCCTTTATGAATAAACTTAGTCCCATTGTTTGATATAGCAGAGGAGTATTGTATTTTTAAGCCCACCCGCGGGTCATTTGAACATTTAGGTCCCACTGACATAATAATCCCCTCACAGGTGTCCTGAGTGTTGTTTCCAGTGGAGCCAAATAGTTTTTGACTTCCACCACCTTCGAGATCAACAAGTGTTTCAAATACCTTTGGTTTTATAAGTTGTTTTACTAATACACCATTTTGCGCCGGAATAGGGATTCCTTCCACTGGTTTGTATTCAGAATGTGGTTTTAGGTTTCTAAGCCTTTCAGCGGCTATTTGTGCGTCACTTAGCGGTTGTTCTTCTTGTTTCATATATTTGGTTTTTATTTCAATTCTGTGATATTCTGAGAATAATTTATTTCCTTACAATTCTGTAATGGATTACTTCTTTAATGTTTTGTATATTTCTTTTAATTCGGCTTCAAGGCGGAACATTTTCTCCCATTCAGGTTTTGATTTAAGCTCTTCCCGCGAGCCAAAATCCCACAGTCTATGACATTCGTCAGACAGAAGTACAATGTTACGCGGGTCTGTTTTCATAAGGGGATATTTATTGAGGGCTTTCGGCAGAACATGAGCAAATGATGTAGCTGTTAATTGCCATAACTTAATACCACTCACAAAACAATACCATTCCCTTGTTTCTGCTATCTCTGTGAATGTGTCAACTTGTTTGGTATCTTTCTTCTTGTATTTGATACGAGTTCTTTTTAAAGGCTTCTTTTCCTTCTTAGGGGGCATCCCTTCTTTAAAATAAGACTTAAATTCTTTAGGCATGGTCTTTAATAATTATAATTACTTTTTGTTCGTCACGCTTGCATTTAACCTGTTGTGGGATAAACTGAGTTACTATACTTGGTTTGTCGTCTTTAATAATCTCTTTTTCAACCAGTGCGTCTCCGATGTGTTTAAAAGAACTACAAAAATTATCCCAATCCATAAGTATTGATTTGTAACCAATGTATTGAATAGTTACCTTTCCTTCGTGCTTTCTTACCTTGTTCTCTCGTAAATGATCGCCAATAATTAATTTGTATAGGTCTTTTTGTTTCTTTGTATTACTCCAATGAGAGCGCATTAACCCTTTATCTCCATTAAGACCAGCTATAAGTCCATCAATGGATAAAACGCTGTCTAATGGCTTGCAAATAGATGTATTGTTGCTTAAAAATATTTGGCTAGATGTCTCAAAAATTTCTTTTACTATTGGCAATGTAAATTCATTTTTAATTA
>JBAYVI010000005.1:0-61296 GCA_041674625.1 Melioribacteraceae bacterium
ATACCCCACACCAACATAAAAAGAACACTTATTCCAGACCGGTTAGAATAACTGTTATCCAATATGGAATGAGAAAAATAGATTGCTTTGAGGAATTTGCGTCACAATGTGAATATTTTGTTGATGTAGCATCGGGATATAAGAGTGATTTTATATTATTCCCGGAATTACTTACTACTCAATTACTATCATTTCTTGAGACCAAACGTCCCGGATTAGCTGCTCGAGAACTTTCTCAATACACCGGGCAATATTTAGAGATGTTTACCAAATTAGCAGTAAAATATAATATCAATATAATTGGCGGTTCTCACTTTATTAATGAAGATGACCATTTGTATAATGTTTCTTTCCTATTCAAAAGAAATGGTGAAATAGGAAAACAATACAAGCTGCATATAACACCGAACGAAAAAAAATGGTGGGGTGTAGAAGCAGGTAATTCATTAGAAGTATTTGATACTGATTGCGGTAAGATCGCTATTAATATTTGCTATGATGTTGAATTTCCTGAACTTGGTAGAATGGCAGCCGAAAAAGGTGCCCAGATTATTTTTGTACCGTTTTGTACTGATGAAAGAAAAGGATATTTGCGAGTTAGATATTGTGCTCAGGCACGTTGCATAGAGAATCAAGTTTTTGTTGCAATGGCAGGCACCGTTGGCAATCTTCCTGAAGTAGAAAATATGGATATTCAATATGCGCAATCAGCAATTTTAACACCATCTGACTTTTTCTTTGCACGAGATGGAATTGCTGCAGAATGTATGCCGAATATAGAAACGGTTGTGGTTCATGATGTTGATCTTGAAGTACTAAAACAAAGTAGATTGATTGGCACTACATTAAACTGGAGCGATAGAAGAACAGACTTGTATTAGAGATTTATTAATTAGTTAAAAGATCTATTCAAGAAAGGTAAATAATCGATATTTGATCACAACCTAAAACTAGATTAATAACCGTCATCATTTAATATAGTATTACAGTCAGAGAACTATTAAATGTTGACTACTTTTAATTATTAACAATCTCCCAAAATATTTCATTATCATATTTCTTGAACCTCTCTTTTAATTCAATTCTGAAGAAAAACGGAAGTTGGTTATTTTCTAATTCTGCCCATTTTTTTGTAAGGGAGCTCATTAAAATTCTTAATACCCTTAAATTCTTGAGATTTTTGTAGAATCGAAAAATCAAGCTTACCAACATTTGTGAAAATATTGTATGAATCTGTATAATAATTCTGACCAATTGAAATCCATTCACTATTACCATTATGAATTTGTCCAACATTGCAAAAAATGTTATTCTCAACAATATTTCTTTTAGGAGTTCCAAGATTATCTTTCCAATAATTAACTAAATTGGGATAATGATCCATATATGGAGATTTGTCAATCGCAACCTCATTAAGTCTTTTATGAAAAACACCACTGTTACCAATCATTGATTCATTTGCCCAATTTTGTAATCTATTGTCAATGTGGAATGCAAGAGGAACATCTATAAAAATATTATTTTGATATACGATATCATTTCCCCCACCTATTTGAACTGCTACACTTCCCGCTTTGTAAAAAATATTTCCAAATACATTCATACCACAAGCACCATCATCATGATAAATTGCAACAATCATTCCGTCTTTATTACCAATATGGTGGAATAGATTATATCGCAAAATATTCCCTCGTTCACTGGGGTTTCTGCCATAATAAAATGCCCCCATATCATGCCCCTCCGTAGCTGCATCATAAATTACGTTATACTCTATTAGATGTTCATTCCCATGTAATAAAATAGCCACACCGGGACAATCATGTATTTCACAATACTCAATTATATTCCCCACACCATCAATATTAATTGCCCCTCGATATGTTTTTTCGTGACGATTAAAATTGTAGATAGAACAATTGGAGATTTTATTATTTCCTTTAGAAAGTGAAATTCTGTCTCCACCCCCTAAGATAATCCCGCCTGTTCCAGTATTATATATTTCGCAATTCTCAATTAAATGGTTTGTACCGCAATCACGATTAAAAGTAGCATTATCATAGATATATTCATTCAGACTGCCAATTTCCCTTGATGTCGGAACATTTTTCGAAGGATTAATTCCTTTCCCATTCAATATTGCAACCGTTCCAATATTTCTAAAAGTTGATGACTTAATAGCAACATTATCACCCCCTTCCAAATAAATAGCCATACCGCGAGTGCATTCAAAAATTAAATTTTCAAAAGTAATATTAGAGCAATTTTCAATAGCTATCAAAGGTTCTTCGGCTATCGATAATGTCATATCGTAAATATTTTCTTTGTCAAAAGGATAGAAATAAATTAGTTTCTTTTTTTTGTCGATATAATACTCACCCGGTTGATCTATCTCTTCTAAAAGGTTAAATGCATAAAAAGAATTGAAAATCTCTCCTATTGAAAACCCATAGAAAGTTGATTGCTTAGTATAAAGACGTTTTTGCACTGTATCAATTTTTTCTAAAGCAACCGCATCATCAGCAAAACCATACCGAAAATATCCTGAAATCCACGGCTCGTCTGCATGTATCCATCTTTTAGGACGGGAAATATCATATTCTAATATTCCACCACGATCAGAATAATCTCCTTGAAAAGGAAGACCTCCTTCGTCAATCACTTTTGTATATGGTACAAATCCTTTATTAGGGTATCTCGCCAATGAATATGCTCTATTTCCGCTAAATAGTTCCATTTGTGAAACTGAATAAGGACGACCAAATCCGTGTGGATTTATTTTACCTTCATCTATATTGAGAGCGGAATAATCAATTTGTAAAATCTTATCGCGAACTCTTGTTATAAATCGATTGGCGATAGAAGAATCAATCTTATTATTAATTCGTGCTTTTTGTATAATTATTCCACCCGATATTCTAACCTCTTCATTCTTATATGCGCTATAAACGATTGATTTATTTAATCCGGAATCTTTTTCATTAAAATCAATTGTGTTATTAATTCTATAAATTCCGTTACGGAGATAGACAACAAATTGGGTTTCGGGACTATTTGATTTAAGTGAACGAATTAATTCTTTGGCTTTATTAATAGAAGCTAATGGGGATTCAATGCTGCCACTATTAGTATCAGAGCCGGATGGAGAGATATATATTATTCTCTTATTACCTCCTGCATATAAATTACCGACAAATAGAAATAGAATAATATATTTTGTTAGGATGCTGGTTTGTAAATTCATGTTAGTATAATCCGAATTGAAATTCTATAATTTGCAACGCATAATATCATTCTTCAAGTTTATTAATAATAGTAACTTTTGTATTCGGCATTTTCTTTATCAGCTCGGAAATTTCATAGTAGTTAAGCACATTGGGAATAATATCACCAATTTTATCAGGTGAATAATTAGCTTTTGCAATCTCTTCAAAATCTTGAAACGGTTCAGTAATTATTAGATTACCTATATTACCATCAATAAAGGATGCATGAATAGATGCTAATTTCGTTCTATCGGAAGCAATTATATTAATTCGATTAACCGAGTTTCCAAATATTTTTTCAATAAAATTTTTACCGATTATTATATCTTCGGTTCTGTATGTTAATAATGTTTTACCTTCGTAAAGAGGAAGCTTGCCTAACCAATATTCCTCGTTATCATATTTTTCTTTTTGATTCCCCTTCAATTCACCGGTATTAGATATATCAAGAATTAATACACTATTTCCATTATCAAGCTCTGTTTTAATAAATTTATTTTGTTCAAATAATTCTTTATTGTCATTATTGCCAACAACAATACTAACATTAAATTTGTTCGATTTATTAATTGGAGATATTAATAGAGCAGGAAGAGAAAACCTGCAAATTGAATCACGCTGTAAAAAATATTTTTCTATTTCATATTCCGTATCTGCAATTCTGCCTAACTTATTATATTTGGTATTTTTAGATGGAGCTTCAAATCCTATTAGTTCTTTAATTTTATCTTCAATTTCTTTACGAGGATGATTTTCTAAAAAATCCTTTCTTCGAATTTCAGATTCAGCAACGCGTTTACGAATAATATCGCTAATAGCTAATTCATTCGGAAATGAGGTTAATACTTGTCCTGTTTTAGTAACAGTATAGTCTTTTTCATTTTCAAAGTAACCGATATTATTAGATTCTACAACAGGAGAATCATCATTCAAAAACCATTTTTTAAACCATTGAACGGAAGCTTCCCTTAAAGATTTTTGCCAACCATGCTTACCATCGGCAACTATATGAGTTATCTTTTCCGGCACTCCGAGTACCGAATAGATTTTCCTAAGTTCACCTACTGCTGTTTTTGCCCCATCAATATTGAAGAAATCATCTTTTGCAGAAAGAATTGCAATCGGTATAGGTGCTGCCATAAAAAGAAAATCTTGTTCTTCTGCGCCTATTTTACCTTCGCCCCAAATCTGTTGGCATCCATCTTGTGAACCAATTGTATTAAATTTCTTCTCCGTAGTTGCAATATAACATGAAGGGACAGCTACTTTAATTCGAGAATCAAAGGCTGTTAAGTAAGTAACTTGAGTTCCCCCTCCAGAATTTCCTGCTGCTCCAATTCTATTTTTATCAATTAATGGATGTGCTTCTAAAAAATCGATACACCTAATGTTATCCCATAGTTGATGAATTAAAGTATTAGAACCGGTTAGCATAAGCTGTTCGCCAAGTATTTCATGTAATAACATTTTTTCTTCTGTAATCGTTTTCCCATTTTCATCTAAATATTGAAACCGTTCTCCTTGACTAATAGGATCGGCTTGCAAAACTGCGAAACCATTTTGAGCAAATAATCGTGCTGCTTTCTGATAAGTTTCGCTCCCTTTACCATTAAATGAATGCCCGCAAGGAATATACACAGACGGATATGGTGGTTTTAAATTTTTGGGTAAATAAAATAATCCTGTTACATGATGATTTGGCTGACTTTCAAATGCAACCCACTCAATTGAATAATCTTCATATTCTTCTTTCCTTGTTATTATTATATTGAATGGCGTTTTCCGTGGTAATTCTCCTATGATATTCTTATACCATTTTTTAAGCTTGGATTGTCTTTCCAAAAGTATCTGGGGAGAAGCTAAACTATTATCAAATTCAATTCTTCTCTTATCAAATTGATTCTTTAATCGATTCAACAAATACTTTATCTGAAGTGAATCTGTATTGGAATCGAAGAAAGAATATTCATCAGTTATAGGTACAGCCGGATAAAGATTAACCGGACCCAGTAACCCTGAATCGACAAGTTCCCATTCAGAAGAATCAAATTTTTTATAGTTGATATTTACAAAATTAATATCGTAGAATTTTTTCCAATTAACTTTACGCTTATCCAAATCTATAATTCTATTTGCTGAGAGATTAGTAACTTCTATTTCGAGTAAGTTTTCACCCTTTAATAAAAAATCACCAAATTGTATTTTGAATGGGAATGACCAAAGAGTTCCAAGATTATGATTATTAATTTTTATTCGGGCACTTGCGCATACCTTACCTAAATCCAAAACCCAATTTTTTATGCTTGTATCCGGGTTTTTAAATTTAATGGAATATTTAGCAGTGCCGGCAAATCTATTTAGTTCTTCATCCCCAAACAAAGTCCATGATTTAAGACTATTGGTTGATATACTTTTAGGCAAGGTGGGAGCTCCATCTATGAAATCAACATTCCATTTACCCTTAATTTCAATTGGAGTCTCTGACGCTTTAGTATATAACCAACTATCTAATTTTATTTTTTGGTTTTTTGTTTTTAGAATTAAAGAAGAGCCAGAATCTAATTGTAAAAACAATGAGACCGTTCCATCCCTATTTTTCTTTGTTCGTCCTAAACCGAATTTATTTGTAAGAGGATCAATAATTACAATAGATTCAGCATCAGTATTAATTTTCACCCATTCGTTTACATCTTTAGTAGATTGATTTGCAAGGAAATAATATTTACCGTCTTCGACTGAACGACGTATATAATTAACATTACATTCTACTAAGTATTCTTTTATTGCCCCCGATTTCTCAAGCTGTAGATCTAAATCATTGCTAACGAAGAGAGCATTTTTATAATTTTCCCTGTTAATATTAATTATAGACATTATAGAATCAAGTTCTAATTGTCGGCTTTTATAATTGGCGAAACCAGGTATCAAATTAGGAATAGAACGAAGAAAAATTACTTTGCCACCATTCTCAATAAACACATTAAGTTTTTCGAGAGTCTTTACGGGAATAAATCGGCAGGAAGGAATAACAATAGCTTTGTATTTATTTCCGCCTGATAAAATATCTCCGTTTAAAATATCTGATTTTTCAATCTGGTCGTCAGAAATATAATCTGCCGAATAGCCTTTATTTAGAATCTGCTGGGCGGTTTTATAAAAATTAGTATTAAATAACCATTCTTCAGGATTGTGTATTCTAAGCGGAATTAATCCATCCTTATCTGAATGCCATAAATCCCAAATGGGAAAATAGAGTAGCAGATCATTATCCGGTTTCCCTTCCTGAAGAATTGATTGAGTACGTGCAACATAATTATTGAGAGCCGGAATATCTCTCCAGATTGAATTTGAAGGTCCGAAATTTGTCGATGCATAAAACAACCAACCGGGCCATTCTTCTCCCTTTGGCGAATAGGCAATCCCATGATACATAACATGGTTAATGCCAGCTAAAAATAACAGGTCAATTTCCGGTTTTACTTGTGATAGCGATTCTCTAAAATGTTCTGCAATCCATGTACCTGTTTCTGATGCGACCAAATTCTTTCCCGTTACATGAGCAGCCGAAGATGAGAATTTAAGAACTATCGGATCGACATATTCTTCTCTTTTAAAATTCGAGTCCTTAACTAATCCTTTTATATCGAGTTTAGGTGCTCCGAATACTTCGCATTCAGGTATATCTGCTTCAGCATAAACATCTAATATATTAGTCGGAGAGCCATGTGCCTGATTCCTAAAAAGAGAACCTCTTTCATTTGACCAGTTCTTTGCTCTTCTTATAAAATCTCTATGTAGTTCAGCGATCGTCCATCTATAGTCTGATTTAATTCTCGAAGTTATTTCGCAATCACCATCCCCAAAAAATTGAGGCAAATAATCAATTAGATTATATCCACGTCTAATCCTAAATTCATTCAATAAAACCGGACTCCAATCTGCATCTTGATATTCATACGAGTCATGATAAAAAGATCTTATCAATTTTGGATCATACTTTTCAAATGCTTTATCGAAATCAATCAGGTAATCATTTATGGCTGGAACTGAAAAAGGATCAACGACATTTCCTTTACCCCCAGGCGAAGCTCGTTTAACCTGTTGGATAGGAGATGCCAATACAAGTGCAATAATTTTAGAACTATCATCGTTTGCTACCCAATTAAGATTTCCATAATTATCTACCTTGTTTGTTATTTCGCTTCTTCCATCTTTAGAATAAGAGTTAACTGAAAGGATTGATAAATTAGCGCCTACACTCGATTTTTCTTTTGCCTCTTCTAAAATATTAATACTTAATGAGGAATTCCTTTTTAGATCAAAGGTAAGAGCAATTAATTTCGTAGATGAATTTTTTATTGAAACATTTGGACCTCCAAAGGGCCAGCCCGTTCCAATTGATATATCTAATCCCATTCCTAAATGCTTACATTCATTTGCAGTAAATTCAAGCATCTCCATCCACTTTGGCGAAAGAAAATCAATAAATTTATCTTCATATCCTTTCACTCCATAAATTGGGATTATATGGACTCCTCCAAAACCTGCTTCGGAATATATTTTTAGATTATAGGAAATATTTTCTTTATCTACTGCATTCCCCATCCACCACCAATATGTCCATGGTTTTGATTCTTTTAAAATTACCGGTAATTGGGAAAGCAATTGGGTTTGAGAATAATTAATATTCGAAAGGAATAGTATCGAGATTAGAACATATACTAAATAAATATTCTTGTTTTTCATTATGTATAATAACAAATATTTTTAATAATTTTATTGTTGATTGACTGTCCTACCTATTTATTAAATTATCATTACTATCTTTTTTTTATTTCAATTTTTCCGTTTTTTGTATCTGAAAGATTGAATTCAATACTAAGAGTACCATCCGATATGGTTTTATAACTTATTTCTTTTCCATTCCATTTTGCTGAATATTTATAATTAGGATTCATACACACAACAATAGATGATTTTTTATTGTTACTTTGGAAAGAAAGATCAGCAGAAAACTGACTATTATCAGGATTAAATTTCTTATTTTCAATCCAAGTATCAAAACCCGCATTAAATGTACCTTGGCAGAAATATGCTGAATACCAGACAACTACGGGAGAAGAAAGTCCACCGAACTCATGCCATCCGGCTCCTCTTCCGGTCTCAATTAAAAAATGTTCCATACAATTATATGATGCTTCTACTTCTCTTTTCCAAACTTCTAATGCAGTCGTTGCAATTTTAAATGCAAAATCGGATTCACCTAAATCGAGCATTGTTTTCCAGAAAAACCATTGATGCGACATCCAAACGGTTCCATTCCAGTAACCATCAATTTTATAGTAAGGTGCTGATTGATCTACTGCAGATAAACCTACCGGAGTCCAAATCTTCTTATCAGATTTTAATGCATCAATTAATTTTGTCTTTTGATCTTCTGTACAGATACCGGCTATTAAAGGATATGCTCCATCCATCCCCATATCATAATTTGTATTCTCATTATATTTCAAAATATTTAGGGGAATACCTTTTGTGTCATGAACAACATATCCAAAATATCCTGATTTTTCATCCCATGAATATTTTTGTAATGCATCCGAAAATGTTTTTATATCATCATCAAATTCTTTTACATCATTTTCGAGTCCGAGATATTTCGCACTCATCTTTAATATTTTTGCAGTCCGAATGGCTTGAGCAGTATTTATAACGGGAGAAACAGTTCCCTCTAAAGCTTTATCATGAGTATATTTTTGGGGAGGATAATCATCCCATCCACCAGAATTATAAAAATAATCCCAAGTCTTTAATAAACCTGATTTCAATTGGCGTGTGGTTGAGCTTCCAAGTCTGCCCGAAAGAAACTCATGATATTGTTTTAGTCGAGGATAAAAATATTTTACTAATTCCTTAGATTGAGTATAACTCAAGAGTTCAGAATATAGATAATGCTGAACGGGCACAGGAGAGCCATGATGAATAAATGCAGATTGAGCTCCCGGTTCTTGTAGATAAGCATTAAGATTTTCGATCGCTCTTAAAGTATCACTCTGTAACATTCCAAGTCCAAGGAAACCGGAGTCCCATGTGTAAAGACAATCCCACCATCTTCCGGGTGCACTATGACGAATATATTCTTTTTGTGTATAAACAGGATATACTACATTGCTTGCTATAGTTGCCTGCATCCGCTCAATACTAAATTGATATTTTTTGCCATCCTTATTTACTGGTTTATAAACAACTTTTTTATGCGCATTATTAAAAATTGTTTCATATTGCGATTGTGCTTTATCAATAGCTAATAGTTTATTTTCAACTTCATCTTTTGTACCATAGCAAACAACACCGAAAATAGTTTTTGTTGATTTTGGCTTTAATACAATTGGCTTCATAAATACATTAGTATAATGTCCTTCTCCTTCACCAGAAAATTTCATCATTACATGTTCATTAGCCATTTGCTTAAAATAATCTGCCAGATCTCTTCCATACCATTCTCTAATTTCAAATAGATCGTATTTCCAAAGCAAACCATAATATTGGTTTACATTATCATATTTTAATAGCAGAGAATTATTAATTGGTCCGGTAATTATTTGAGGAACCGGATTCCATTTTTTTTGTTCTATTGCAATTTTGTCTGCTAATTTGGATTCGACCAGAATAAACCCGTCTAAGTCAATCGCGCTATTTCCTTCAGAAAGAAATTTTAATAAATATTCACCTTTTTGCAGATCACCGAGACGAACTGTATCAATCCCAAAACCTTCTTTTTCAAATGTATGTTTCTGATTACAAATACCGGATAAAGAGAAATTAGCGTGTCCACCTTTTTCTTGTCTATATCTAATTAGAAGGAACGCATTCTTTAAATTACTATCTGAATTAATTTTATAAGAGACAAAATCACCTTGGTCTTTACCAAAATCAAGACCAATGCCTGACCCATTTACAAATCCATTATCCCTTATTTCACCTCTCATTTTTCCATCAGCAACTAAGTTATCGGTTGGTCTAATAATTTTAAACTGCAAATCTTGATAATCAAGAGCATCAAACCAAATTACCCCCTCCGGCAATGAAATAATTGCCGGATAGATTGGAGTATAAGGGCTGTACTCTTTAATCGGAGGGAAATTAATTGATGCCATAAAATGGAGCGCAAGGTTTTCGTTATTTTGACTATTATTCACACATTCAATACGAATTAATCTTGAGGAAGAATCGATTTCTGAATATGATATATCAGTATAAACTTGGTCTTTCCATTCTAATTCATGTCGGAATGAAAAATATTCTAAATTAGGAGAAGCTTCCCAAGGATGATAGCTGTTTTCGAATAATACATTAGGCACAAAAACTTTTCTTCTATAAAATCCGGGGAATACCGACAAATCAAATCGCAATCCACTTTTTACATCAGGAATATGCGAAACTCCTATATATCGTTTGGAATAGGGTCCCCAATCGGGTAGGCTTAAATCGTGCACTCCATTTAATTTATTGAAAAATAGTGAATCCATTTTGGGTTGCGCTAACTGACAGCTGATTGGAATTAGAAAGAAAAGAACTATTATTAACCTATATT
This sequence comes from Melioribacteraceae bacterium, assembly GCA_041674625.1. Taxonomy (GTDB): domain Bacteria; phylum Bacteroidota; class Ignavibacteria; order Ignavibacteriales; family Melioribacteraceae; genus BRH-c32. The sequence continues at coordinate 10,861 of JBAYVI010000005.1, forward strand.
TTTCAAAAAAAGACATAATAAGACTTCTCCCCTTCTATTTCAATTTGCATTGGTTCCAATGCTGAATATTTGTGAGTTTACGGTAATAAAAATAGAATTGATTTAACGAGAATGCTTGTCTGAATGTTTAATTATTCGGTTTGTGTGTTAATAAGTGGAGATGTATATGGTTTTAAGTCGTTTTTTCTATATTATTTGGTTTTTCGTTACAATATGCCTTTGGAGACACCCCAAATTGTTTTTTAAATAATTTACTAAAATGAGATGGATCTTTAAATCCGACAGAATAAGCTATTTCCGTAACCGTCATTCCGGATTCTTTCAATAATTGAGCAGCTCGTTTTAATCGTATTGCGAATATAAATTCCTGCACAGGATGATTAGTAAGTGATTTTAATTTATTATAAAGACTTACACGACTCATTCCAACTAATTTACTAAATTTCTCTACGCTAAAATTTTCATCTTCCATATTCTCTTCAATAATAGATATTGCCCTCGAAAGGAATTTTTGATCTACAGATGTAATTTCTATACTGTTTGGTTCAATATTGAGATTTTTCCCAAATTTTTCGCGAAGTTTTTGGCGTGTAGTGAGAATATTGCGCAATCTCAATTTTAATTCTTGCGCATAAAAAGGTTTTATTAAATAATCATCAGCACCTGTTTCTAATCCTTCCATCTTATTCTCTTGGGATGAACGTGCAGTCAATAAAACAACTGCAATATGGCTTGTTTGTTCATCATTTTTAATTTTTTTACAGAACTCTATTCCATCCATTTGTGGCATAATTATATCACTAATAATTAGGTCGGGATAGAAAGTAGCTGCTTTTGCCACTCCTTCCTCTCCATTAATTGCTTCGCAAATTTCATATTCGCTTTGTAGTTCTTCTTTAATATATTTCCGCATTTCAAGATTATCTTCAACAATTAAAATTTTTCTTTTCTTCTCCTTGGGATTTTCCTCGGAAGAAGAATCATCTAACGCATCCTCATTTTCATTTTCAGGATATTTCATTGAGATATAACCAGATTCAATTCCGGAAGTTACTTCAGCAACTTCTTCAATTTCGTCTTCATCTATCAGTGGTATTTTTATTTGAAAGATGGTTCCAATTCCTTCTGTACTTTCTAATTCAATTTTACCGCCATGAATTTTAACCATTTCTTTAACAATTGAAAGACCAATTCCTGTACCTCCTACTGCCGTTTTCATATGGTCTTGAACTTGATAAAAACGATTAAATACTTTATCTAAATTTCTTTTAGATATACCAACACCTGAATCTTTAATTATTATTTCGATCCATTGAGAAAATTTAATCTGTTTTTTTAATCCTAAATCAATTGACTTAATTTTGCTTGCGTCAATTATTTCTACCCTAACACTTACATAACCTCCTTGCGGTGTAAATTTAAGAGCATTTGCTAATAGATTGAACATTATTTTCTCAATTTTATCAGGGTCAAAACAAGTTTTTAAAACATTTGTATTAGATTCAAAATTGAGATCAATATTTTTAGAAAGTGCTTTTTCGTGGAAGACGGTAACTTCATCTTTTAGGAAGCTTATAATATCTCCAATCTTAGGTTCAAATTTCAATTGCCCGGCTTCCATTTTCCTAAAATCAAGGACTTGATTTATCAGTCTTAATAATCTGTGGCTGTTTTTGTTAACTAAAGTAATCGAATCTTTTAATTTTGGATCAAGTAATGGAGATTCCAAAACTTTTAAAAGAGGCCCAATGATTAAAGTAATTGGTGTTCTTAATTCATGCGAAATATTAGCAAAGAGCTTTACTTTTGTCTCTGATATTTCTTCTATTATTTTATTTCTTTTGTAAAGGTGTATAATAAAGAAGGCAATAATTGATAAAAAAGATAGTATTAAAAGTATAAACCATGGCTCTGCCCAAACCGGGGGAATTACATAAAAGGATATCTTAGCAGGCGTAGGATCAACATTCAAATCACTATCCCTTGCACGCACTTCAAAAATATGATCCCCAGATGAAAGCGAAAGAAATATATCACTTGTTTTATACTGATAAGATGACCACTCATTTTCATCTATTCGATACGAATATTGAAGTTGTTCATCAGGCGTTAGCTTCCAAGGATCATTTGCAGCCCAGGATAAGATTACATTTCCCGGTTGTGCTATTTTTTCTTGAGAGAATGTAATTCTTGTTTCAGGTGGATTTTTATCTGTATAATATCTTGTAGTAAAAAAATCATCTTCTGAACTATTATAAAAGTTCTTTTTATATAAAGATTTTCTATACCATGCTGGTGGATTCTGATTAACCCAAAGTCCCCCATCCTTAGAAGATTTAATAGAAATCCCATCCATTTTTGGTTTTAGAAAACTATGGAATGAGTTTTTCGTCCAGCTTTTCCCATCAAAATGAGAAATGTCTCGATTTGTGGCTACCCAAACGTTTTTGTTTGATTCTACATCAATATATACAATCGTATTACTCGAAAGCCCGTCTTTAACAGTAAAATGTTCCCATTTATAAGTCCTGCTATTTAAGAAAAAAACTCCGTTTGTCCTTGTCCCTATCCATAAATCTCTTGTTGGTGAAGTAGCTATATAATCGATGAAACTTGCATTTAATTCGGTTGGATTTAATATTCTTTTCCATTTTTTTGAATTATAATTAAGATTATAAAACCCAAGCTGCCCTGCCCAAATAGTCTTATCAGCAGTTTCCCCTATACCATAAATTCCGGTTAATCTAAAAATATCATTCGCGAAATGATAATCATATTGTATCGAATCAAGATCCTTGAGATTTGAATATCGCACTATTCCACCAATCTGACCTCTTTCAACAAAAATATCAGAAGCAGAACCAAAATAAAGAGATCCATCGGAGGCTTCATAAACAGCACGTCTATCAAAACCCCAACCAATTTTGGGATGAATTTGTTTTCTCCATTTTTTACCATCAAAGCAAGCAGTAGCAGCAATCTGACCATCGCTTCCGGCTATCCATACATTTCCATTCTTAGAAATTATAAGAGCAACGGGGTCATCAATTATTCCATCAGCAATGCTATATTTAGTCCATTGGCTCATTTGAGAATTACTTTTAATAACATTTCCTTCAACCGATAGAAACCATTTGTCTCCATTTTTAGTTTCAGCCTGGAAGCTAACTCCCTTTAATGTAGCCCATCTCTCGTTTGAAAGCTCAATTTTCCAAACTTCATTACCAAGACCAATGATATATAAGTTCTGGTTTTTCGTTTGATATAATACTAAGCGATTTGATGAAAAAGGGAGAGTAATGCTTTCATAAACTTTCCAACCATTATAACGATATACAAATAATCTCCCCACTCCGGATACGCATATTGAACCATCTTGTAATTCAATTACATCCGAATAAAGGTCATCGATCCCAAACATAGTTTTTGATTTATATATACTCCATTTTTTACCATCAAAAATATTAATACCGCCATCATTTTGACCGCTTACAACAAATACATTACCATTTGAAGCAACTTTTATTAAAGGGTATTTATTTCTGATAAAACCCGGTTCAGAATCAACTCTGTGCCAGTCTAATTTAAGGCTATTCTCACTAAGCTGACATTTATAAATTGCTCCATTTCGTAAACCAAACCAAATATACCCGAATTTATCTTGAACAATATTATAAACATCTGCATTTGATAGATTTTTTAAATCAATTTTTTTGTCAGAATTATAGTCTTTTATTATGTTATTATCGTTATAAAGAATATAGGTGTTATCCTTAATCCTAACTGCACCTTTATGTGTACCAATCCATAGTGAGCCATCGGTAGATTCTATGATTGGGATTTTGTTATAGGGATGTTCAATTGAATCCCCAAGGGCCAAATTAATTGGAAGTTTTTCCCAATTATTCTTCTGCATCTTAAAAACACCTTCAGAAGTACCTGCGTATAAAATGCCGTTGCTTGTAAAGGTAAGAGTAACAACAGGTGTATTTGATGAATCTTTAGTAAGTGAGAAATATTTCCAATTTTTCCCATTGTAACTTATGACACCCCCATTAACTCCAAACCATAAAGTGCCGTTTTTTTCTTCAACCATAGTTCGACAGCCCTTGCCGATTAGCTCGGAATAACCCTGCCAACGCCACGATTCTGTAAATGGATTTGAATATTTTGGAGTGTATGAGTTTAAATTCGAGGCAATAATATTTGCAGGAGTATTTATCAATATCAGTATAAATATTGATAAACACATAAGTACGGATTTATCATTATTATGGAATAACTTCTTCAAGAATATAACTCCGGCAAATATTGTAACAATAAGAATCTGTAATACTCAATATTACAAATCTTATATCGCTTTACCAAAAATTATTCCCATTAATTCTGTCTCACTTTATTACTACTTCTTGATATTTACACTAATAAGTACTGGGTAATGATCAGAAGGATATCGTACATTTTCTACATCTACAATCGTAGCATATTTTGCTACTTCAATATTGTTTTTGGAAGTGAAAATAAAATCTATCCGTTTTTGAGGTGATTTACAAACATCAAAATCACTAAATGTTTCTTCAGGTCCAAAAGGTTTTGTTTTACAAATCTGTTTCGAATCATTCATTTCGGATGCAATTTTTTGAATTGGCGCTGAATCTGGAGTTAAATTAAAATCACCCATTAATACTGAAGGATAATTCTTTTTATTAATTGTTTTCAACTTCTGTAAAATCAATTCGGCAGATTTTTCCCTTGCTATATCTCCTTTATGATCAAAATGAGTATTGAAGACATAAAACCTCAATCCTGTTTTAATATTTTGGAAAAGTGCATAAGTACAAATTCTATATTGCGCCGCATCCCATCCCTTAGTGGGAAGTGTGGGTGATTCCGAAAGCCAAAAAGTATTTGATTCCAATACCTCAATTAAATTTTTGTTATAAAATATAGCAGAATATTCCCCAACACCATTACCTTTTTCTTCTTCCCTTCCAATTCCTACAAAAGCATAATTATCTAAATTAGTATTTAACCATTCAATTTGATGTGTCTTTCCCTCTTGTGTCCCAAATATATCCGGCTCGTAATAATTTATTTGGCAAAGAATAAATTCTTTTCTATTATTCCATTGATTTACTCCATCATTTGGGTTGTCATATCTCAAATTATAAGTCATTAATTGAAGATTTTGACTAATTAAGATATTTGCAGAAAACAATAAACATGTAATAAATAAACTGATTTTTTTCATAATAAATTCTCACTATTTATAAAACATTAAAGTTGTCAGGGAATTACTTTTATATTTTCAACGCCAACCAAACCATATTTTAGAGTACCTTCATTAGGTATCCAGCAACCTAAATTTTCATCCCTACCCTGCAAGACTATTCTTACAACCGATTCTTGATTACCACTAAACTGATTGGCAGCGATTTTACATAATTCGCCAATTTTACCATCTTTAAGACGATTTACAATTAATAATAGTGGAGTTGGTTTCAAGTCGTTAATTGTTTTTGTGTCATTTACACCGGAAAATTGTGTCAACATTGAATAGTCACCATCGCTATCACCTGCAATCATAATTGGATTTGAATTATATTTACTGACAAGGAGATTATTAATATTAATAGTTTTTCCTTCACTACCATTAATTGTATACCCATTTGAAAAATCGTACTCAGAAAGGTATTTCCCATCAGGGTCAGTTTTAAGGCGCATTCCGATTACTCTATTTGGAGTAAGATTATATCCATATTTTGGATTAGTAGCGAATACTTCTACAACATCTTGCATTGAAGCAGTACAAATAAAAACATCAATATTATTTTTCGCTAATTTAGAAAACAATTCCCCTATTTCTTTTATTGGTCTAATGGAATTTCCAAAATAATTCCCTGCCTTTAAATTGCTTATTCTGCCGGAACTGCCATTTAAATGATTTGGACTATCGAAAAAAACTTTCGAAGCTTCCTTTTTAATTCCCCAATCGATTGCCTCCAAAGTGATGTTTTGCAATTCGCTTTTTGTAAATCCGGTAGCAGTGATATATAGTACCCATGTATAAGCAACATTAGCAGTGAATGTTTTATATAACGCATTGTATGTAAACCACATCTTGGCTTTAAAATCTGAAAACTCGTTACTTTTCTTTAGCTCATCAAGACTTCTATTGTTTTTTGATTTGGAATTAATAGTGCGAAAATTTTCGTAAAAGTATTTATAATCATTTAAGCAGTCTTCCGAAAGTTTAGAAATATTTACTTCTTCATCTGAATTATTAAAGAAAGGTTTAGGAAAATTTGAGTCCGGTATTAATAAATTCTCTTTTTTATTTACATCTGCGAAGTGGTTGAAAGAATATTCGAACTGTTGGGGTGTCATCTTAAAAGCAAGATTTTCTAATTGGTAAACAAAGGTCATTTCTTGTACATCAGAAAAAATAGAAGTATTATCCCAGTCAAAAACCACGTAAGAGTTTTCAATATTCTTATTTTTTTCAATTAAGTTATCTATTGCGGTTTTTGTTCTTGGTGCCCAATTATCATTTAATTTACTCTGGGCAACAGAAATAACATTAATTGTTACAAATAAACCAAGTATTGAAATGAATATTTTTTTATATGATAACATAACTTTCATAAAGATTCCTTAAAAACTATTAAATCAACTTTTAGATTTAGCATTCCAAACAAGTAGAGTGAGCAAAACTGAAATAACCGCAGCACCAGCCCATAGATAACGTACAGTGGTAAAATTATAAGTGGTTATTCCATTTGAAATTATTTTGTATTTTTCAATTAAACTTCCGCTAATAATATCTTGAGCACCGGCACCTAAATAACTTGCAATTCCGACAATACCAACAGCTGCCCCTGATGCTTTTTTGGAAACAATATCAATTGCCATCAATCCACCTAAATACGTTATTAAAGCTCCCGTACCAAATCCAAAGAGTGCTATGCTTAATGAATCAACAAAAACATTCGTATCAGGATAAAAAAGAAGTAACGTTATACCTATAACATTACATATACCGAAAACTAATGCAGGTAAATTACGATTACTTTTAAAGAACTTATCGGAAATATAGCCACATAATATAGTGCTTAGGATACCCATTGCAGCATAAATAGAAAGTATTGAACTTGCCTTTATATTAGAATAGCCACGAGCTGTTTCAAGATAAAATATTCCCCAGCTTTCAATTGCATAACGGCTAATGTACATAAATGCACTTGCCAATGCTAAAATCCAAACATACGGATTTTTTAATACATCGAACTGAAGCGAAGAAATTGTTTTGATATCAGTATCGTACATAGGCTCATCTTTAAGAACAGCAACGGGAGGCAACCCTTCACTTTCAGGACTGTCTTTTAGATAAATCAAGATAATTGCAACTCCGATAAAACCAACTATCCCGGCTAAGGTAAAACCAAATCTCCAGCCATAAAGAGAGACTACTAAAGATGTTAATAAATAAGTTAGCGCATTTCCGCTACTATGACTCGTACTCCAGATTCCATAATAAGTTCCTCTTTCACTATTGCTAAACCATCTCGAAAGTCCAACTATACTTGGTGCAGCGCCCATTGATTGAAACCATCCATTTAGTCCCCATAAAATCACAAAAAGAATGAATACAGAATAGAATCCGAGAATAAGATTAATTATAGAAGATACTAACAAACCGGTTGCCATAAATTTCTTTATATTACTTCTATCAGCCAGGAATCCATTTGTAAATCTACCAAAAGCATAAGAAAAAAAGAGAGCTGACCCGATTACCCCCAATTGCGACTCAGTTAAAAATCCTTCTGTGATTATTGGTTTTTTTACTACTGCAATGCTTAATCTGCAAACATAAAAGAGACTATAACCAATAGTAATGGAAGAAAAGACAGACCATCTAAGCCTTTTATATCTTGATTTTTGTCCCTCGTCAAATTCTTCTTCTTTAACCGGTAATGATTTTTTAAAAAAATTCAGAATAGATTTCAGCATTTTAAAAACCGTTTGATAATTATTAATTAATTCTCTTATAATAAGCATGGATTGCTTATTTATTTTTTAAATGTGGTAGAATAATATTATAATCAAATTCAAATTAATGGTACGAAGGTCTAATTTTTGGGTATCGTTGTAAAATAAGCTAACATCAATAGAATTACCTATGTACTAAAGTTATGAACAGAGGGACATGATTAGATATAGAATTATCAATAAATTTGTAGAATGAAGAAACTCTCAAAAACAAAAAAAAGAGATGGCAATGGAAAAATTCATTTTAGCAGTTGACCAAGGAACTACAAGCTCACGAGCAATAATTTTTGATAAGAAAGGGTATATCAAGTCAATTTCGCAAAAGGAATTTAAGCAATTTTATCCCAGAACCGGATGGGTAGAACACGATCCAAATGAGATTTGGTCTTCTCAAATCGGAGTTATTGCAGAAGCAATTGCAAGCGCGGGACTAAACGCAACTTCAATTGCTGCAATGGGAATAACCAACCAAAGAGAAACAACCGTAATTTGGGATAGAAAAACAGGAATCCCAATTTATAATGCAATTGTTTGGCAGGATAGAAGAACAGCGGATTATTGCAATGAAATAAAAGAGATGGGGTATGCGGAGAAGATTCGATCCAAAACAGGTTTAGTAATTGATGCTTATTTCTCAGGCACAAAAATTAATTGGATATTAGAAAACGTGGAAGGAGCTCGGCAAAAAGCAGAAAATGGTGAATTAGCTTTTGGAACTATCGATAGCTGGCTTATATGGAATCTCACAAACGGTAAAACTCATATTACAGATGTTACAAACGCAAGTAGAACAATGCTTTATAATATAAACGAACTTGATTGGGACGATGAGATTCTTCAACTACTAAACATTCCACGTAAGCTACTTCCAGAAGTAAAGTCTTCAAGTGAAATATATGCACATACCGCTAATACAATATTAGGTTCTGAAATTCCCATTGCAGGAATAGCCGGAGACCAGCAATCAGCTCTGTTTGGTCAGATGTGTATTAAACCGGGGATGTTAAAAAACACTTATGGAACAGGTGGTTTTTTGATGTTTAATACAGGTGATAAACCAATACAATCCAACAATAATTTACTAACTACAATTGCATGGGGAATTAATGGCAAAATTACTTATGCACTTGAAGGCAGTATATTTATAGCAGGAGCAGTTGTCCAATGGCTGCGCGATGAATTAAAAATTATTAATTCAGCCGGAGAAATTGAAGAATTAGCTAATTCGGTTGAAGACAATGGAGGTATTTATATGGTACCTGCATTTGCAGGGCTTGGTGCACCTCATTGGGATCAATTTGCACGTGGGGCTATATTCGGAATTACTAGAGGTACAAAACGAGGACATATCGCAAGAGCAGCTTTAGAATCTATCGCTTTTCAGACTTTAGATGTTTTGAAAGCTATGGAATCAGATTCGGGAATCAAAGTAAGCGAACTTCGAGTTGATGGAGGAGCAACAGCAAACAATCTATTAATGCAAATACAATCAGATTTTCTCGGTATCCCATTAGTACGTCCTAAGGTTACAGAAACTACCGCTTTGGGGGTTGCATATTTGGCAGGACTTGCGATCGGGTTCTGGAGCAGTATTGAAGATATTAAAAATCAATGGGAGATCGATTTACAATTCACTCCAAAATTAGATGAAAAGTCATTGAATAAAAAGATTAAGTATTGGAATAAGGCAGTTGAAGGATCCATTGGCTGGCTTGAACAGGATGAAAAGTAATTATGAAAAGAGAAAATCTATTAAATACTTTGAAGAAGAACGATCATTACTGGGATATTGTAGTTATTGGTGGAGGAGCTACTGGATTAGGAACTGCACTCGAATCAGCTTCACGTGGTTATAAAACACTACTACTTGAACAGCACGATTTTTCTAAAGGGACTTCAAGCAGGAGCACAAAATTAGTTCATGGTGGGGTGCGGTATCTTCAGCAAGGGAATGTTTCTTTAGTACTTGAAGCACTCCACGAAAGAGGTTTATTGATGCAAAATGCTCCTCATTTAGTGTTCAATCAATCCTTCATTGTACCAGTTTATGATTGGTGGAGCGGACCATTTTATGGAATAGGATTAAAGATGTACGACCTACTTGCCGGTAAATTAGGACTCGGACCATCAAAATTGCTTTCTAAAGAAGAAACCATTAAAAAAATTCCCAATGTTGAACCGGAAGGGTTAATTGGTGGTGTGATTTATTATGATGGACAGTTTGATGATTCCCGATTAGCGATTAATTTGGCTCAAACAATATTTGATCATGGTGGCACCGCTATTAACTATATAGAAGTAACAGCCTTACTAAAGCAAAATAATTTTGTTTGTGGAGTAATTGCAATTGATAAAGAAACGGGTGAAGAATATAAAATCAACTCAAGAGCGGTTATTAACGCCACCGGAGTTTTTACAGATAACATAATAAAAATGGACGACCCTAATTCAAAGAAAATTATAGCTGTCAGCCAAGGTGTACATTTAGTTTTAGACAAAGAGTTTCTCCCTGGAGATACAGCTTTAATGGTACCTCAAACTGATGATGGGAGAGTGCTTTTTGCAGTCCCTTGGCATAATAAAGTTATTGTTGGGACAACTGATACAGAATTAGAAAAAGCTAGCTTAGAACCACGCGCGCTTGAAGAAGAGATCGATTTTATTCTCACTCATGCAAAAAGATATATGGAAAAAGATCCTGAAAGAGGCGATGTTAAAAGTGTATTTGCCGGACTTAGACCATTAGTAAGACCTATGGAAAACAAAAGTACCGCAGCAATTTCGAGAGACCATTTCTTAGTTGTATCTAAATCAGGGTTGGTTACGATAACTGGAGGGAAATGGACGACTTATAGAAAAATGGGAGAAGATACTATTGAACAAGCTTTGCGTGTTGCCGGACTTGAAGAAAAGCCAAGTATAACAAAATCATTACGTATTCATGGTTGGCTTAAAAATATCGATAAGAGCGATTCACTATACATTTATGGTTCTGATGCTATCGGTATTAATAAATTGATTGAAGAAAAGCCTCAATTAAATGAAAAAATATCCAATTTACTCCCTTATATAAAAGCAGAAATTGTTTGGCATGTAAGAAGTGAAATGGCGAGAACAGTTGAGGATATTTTAGCAAGAAGAACAAGAGCCCTTTTATTAGATGCAAAAGAGAGCATTTTAATGTGCCCGATTGTTGCTAAAATAATAGCGGAAGAACTCAATAAATCGAGTGATTGGGAAAAGGAACAAATAGAATCATACACAAAATTAGCTAAAGAATATTTATTAGATTAAATAAGGTGAACAAATGACTCCTTTTATAGGCGAGCTGATCGGCACTATGCTTTTAATTCTTTTGGGTGAAGGCGTTGTTGCAAATGTTGTACTTAATAAAACAAAAGGAAACAACGGTGGTTTAATAGTTATTGGAGTTGCTTGGGCAGTTGCCGTTTTTGTAGGAGTATTTACTGTGGCATCGATTAGCGGGGCACATCTTAATCCTGCTGTTACTTTAGGGTTAGCAATTGTGGGTAAGTTTAGTTGGGAACTTGTTCCTTTATATATTATAGCCCAGATGCTCGGTGCCATGATTGGATCATTTTTAGTTTGGGTTTTTTATAGAAAGCATTTTGAAGTTACCGAGGATAAGGATAGTAAATTAGCCATCTTTTGTACAATCCCTGCAATTAGGTCATTTCCGGACAACCTATTTTCTGAAATCGTAGGCACTTTCGTTTTGGTTTTTGCAGTTTTATATATTGCTTCACCGGAAGTTGGTCTTGGTGCAATTTCTGCATTACCAGTAGCATTGGTTGTTCTTGGAATTGGTTTATCTCTTGGCGGAACTACCGGGTATGCAATTAATCCGGCAAGAGATTTAGGTCCACGAATAATGCATGCACTTCTCCCTATTCCTAATAAAAGAGATAGTGATTGGGCTTATGCAATAGTTCCGGTTTTAGGTCCTTCGATTGGTGCTTCAATTGCTGCATTATTATATCTGTTTCTAAATTAATCTTATTTCGCTGATCTGAATAAAAATTGATATTCAGATCAGTGAAGTACATATCTAAACTCTACTCCCTTTATTATAAATCACTTATGATTGCACAGAAAATATTAATTTATCCTCAAATGATATGTTAGTTTGGCAAAGCTAATAATGTTATTTGGAAGTGGAGTTTATTTGATGGGATTAACTGCATTTAAAACAATTCCTCCCTTGACTATAACTTCATCAAGGGAGGAGAACAAATACGACAAATTAAAACAACACAGCTATGATTATTTTAATAAGGTCATTTTGTGGGAGGCACTAAAATTATGTCCGTTCTCACCAATTACATTTAATTTATAAATATAAACTCCACTACTTAATCTCGAAGCATTAAAAGTAACTGAATGTGTACCGGCAGAGTATCTTTGTTCAACGATTCTTGTTACTTCTTGACCAATCAAGTTATAGACAGCTAACGAAACTGCTCCATTCTCCGGTAAAGAGAATTGGATATTTGTTGTTGGGTTAAAAGGATTTGGATAGTTATTAGAAAGAGAGAATTCCGTAGGAAGAGCAGATTCTTCTGTTACATCTGTCAAAACACTACTCCAAACATTTGATCCAACGGGTTTACCATCTGATCCTTTAAATGCTGCATTACCAGAAGTGTATGCACAATTTAGCGAATCAGTCCAGAAAATAGCACTACGTCTATCCATATCAAGTGAAGCATGAGTTATCATACCACCACCATTAGCAGTTTTACTCATGTCATGATACCAAGTCATAACATTCATCATTACATTTGGTATTTTCTTCAAAGTAACATCAGCTTCTGAATAAGGATTAGCTCCAACTTTTGCAGCAAGACGGGCGGTTATAACTTGTGCTCCGGTAAGACCATTATCTGTAAAAAATTTCTTAACTTCAGGTTGATACGAAACAACGTTATTACTAATAGTAAATGTAGGATTAGAAGACGTGTTTGGTTGATCCATAATCAAAGGAAGAATTGGAACACCATTACCATCAAATTCACCAAATACTTGAACTTCACCAAATCTTGCTTTGTCGGATGTATCTGCACCAAACGACATTGGGTTTACAAATAAGTTATTTGTAATCTTGCATCCTTGTTCAATATCACCAAGCATTAAAAATCCAAAAGCACCTGTATTATGTACAATTGTATTATGATCTAATTCGATATATTTAATAAAGTTAGTTGCACTATTTGTTGAAGCATTATAATGACGGAAAATACGATCTAAAGTATTAACCATGGTACAATTTCTAAAAATTACAGTATCTGTAACACCATTACGAACATCAATAATTCTACCATTACCAACGTTATCCGAACTTAGCTGACCCCCATTTGCGAAGGTAGTGTTAGTAACCATTACTTTACGAGCACCGCTATTAGAACGAATAATAACCTGACCAACATTATTAAGAACGCAACCATCAATAATTAATTCTTTACCAGCAGCAGCTGCACGAAGTAATTGACCATTCATTTTATAGAAAGGATCTGGTTCGCCGGTTGTCAAATTGGGTCCCATTCCGTCTATATACAAGTTATAAATATAGGCATTGTCATTAGCATCAACGATTCTATTTAAAGTACCATTAGCATCCGGCCAGTTAGAAATAAGAGGGATTCTTCCGGTTCCTGCTTCTGCTTTCAAAGTTATAGGGTAACCAATATTTTGAATTGAACCATTTACTAAATAAGTGCTATTACGGCGAAATACATAAACTGTATGAGCCTGTTTACCACCTAAAATTGTATCAGCTTTAATAATTTCATTTACAAAACCTAAGTTCGGCTCTATAATTTTTTCTTGAGCTTGAACTGTTGATATAGCCCCTGCGAGAAAGCCTAACATTATTATTATAAACCAAATAGTATTTTTGTGCATTACTTGCTCCTTTAGATTATTATAGATTTTTGTTTACTTATGCAACTTTATTTTATCACTTGAGTAATTATTAAATATTTTTAGAAATTTATAATGATAATTGAACACCTAACTCTGCGCTAATTCCATAAAGATATCCTCCGCGATCGAGATCGTGGAAACTCTGGTAAGAGCCCTCAATTACATTGGTAAAATTATTCACATTTAAAAAGACAGATACATTTTCAATTACAAATTGCTTTAGTGCTAAATCCCATCTCGAAAAAGCTTTTTGATACTGGTCTAAACTTTCCAAATTGCTTATATAAGCAAGGTAAGGACCTTGGAAATATGCAGATACTCTTCCTGAAAATCCCATATAGTCATATCCGACTGATATATTTGCCGTATAGTCAGTCTGTCCGCTTAACTCACGTTCTGTTTCATAGAATGTCGGGATAGGTGGTTTTGGAGGAAAACCAGGAGTCTGAACCAATTTGAATCTTGGATATTTTGTTTTAGAATAGATACGCGAATAGTTAGCACTCACTACAATATTTTTAAATGCCCCGGGTAAGAAACTAAGGTGAGTTTGTAAATCAAGCTCAAATCCCCAAACTTTTGTATCCTTTGTGTTAACCGGCATATCCAATAAGTATTGATTAAAAGGACCATATTCATCAACCGGTAAACCAAGGTCTCTTGATTGTTGTGATGTCATAAGCATAATATCATTTAACCAGTAGAAGATATTATCAATATCTTTTCTGAAGCCTGATACTGAAAACATGCCATACTCAGAAGCATAAAGAGTAACGTTGGCATCATAATTCCAAGAAATAGCAGGTGCAAGATTTGGGTTACCGCTTGTAACTTCTTTATCCTGATTATTAACATATAGAACCGGTAAACGCATTGAATAATCTGGACGAGAAAGCGATTTAGAAACTGCAAACCGAAGGTCAATCCATTCAAAAGGTTTAATTTTTAAATGAAAATTTGGTAGAACAAAATCTTTTTTGAAATTAGATACTGTATCAGTAATGGAGCCGGTTTGATATTCAAATTCACCAATAATCCTTGGAGCATATTTTGCAGTATATTCATTGTTCTCATACTCATACCTTAAACCGGCAATAAATGTAACAATTTGCCCGGCATTTAATTTGAACATTGCATAAGTACCATGAACATTTTCTTCAACTTTATATTTATCTCTTACACTAATTAAGTGTTCGAAATATTCTCTTTGTTTTCCATTTACATCTGTTCCATTTTTGCTAAATTCATACCAACCACGGACTAAACTTTCATCTAATATCGGATTTAATAGATACTCTCCATTAATCATGCGAGTAGGATATGGTGAGCCGGGTAAGAAGTCTGTCATCAAACCTTTATATCTATTGGGCCACATTGAATTAACCCAATCCTTCTTTACTATATCTCCTTCATCATTAAAATAATAGTCATACGAATCTCTTAGCCAATATGCCGTCATTTTCTCATCACTATCGCGATGCCTTGTCTTGCTTCTAAATTTATATCCTGCTTTTACAATTCCTGCCAAATCATCAGTTATTCTGATAGGATATTCAAGGTCTGTTTTAAAATCAAAATTTCTTTCGTCATTTTGGTCTGCTCTAAAAAAAGCTCTATCTAAATTTGCACGACTAAAATTATTAAATGCATAAGGAATTAGATTTTTACCGGGAAGTTTGAATACTGCTGGGTCTGTAATAAGTCCCATACCGGAAGAAATTGTTGTGTTTTCATAAAACCGCATCCAATGGTCGAATGGTTTTTCATTCTTAGTATAAGCATGAGACAAAGCCCAATTAATTTTCAAAGCATCTAAATGATTTTCACCAATTAAGGAATTATTAATTGTGTATATTTCTCTATCAATTGCCTGGGCTATATAAGTAACAGTAGCACCGTTTGCTGAATAATCTCTATTACTAAGAAATTGCCTTCTTGTTGTTTTGCTGTATAAGTTAATAAACTTGATATTACCGCCATCCGGAGTATTGATATCAAGATTAATATTGCCGCCATATCTCTTTCTTGTTTCATGATCGTATTGAACTTGCAAACTACTGATTTTATAATCACCATTTGCTGGAACATCCCAAGAATCAGTATAAGCTTCGCGACTTCTATCTCTTTTATCAGTATTAAATCCAGCTTGAACACCTAAAAAATCATTAAAGAAACGATTGCTATACTGACCCGAAATTTTATATTGGTCTATTGTTTCATTTAATCCACCATAAATACCAAAAATATTTAGACTAATTTTTTGGTCTGCTTTTGCCTGCCCTGTTACAAGATTTACAACACCGGCAATAGCATCCGCATCTTGGTCGGGTGTTAATGCTTTATAAAGTTCGATACCTGTTAATGTGCTTTGCGAAATAATACTTAAATCGACATCTCGATTATCCGAATTAGTCGCCGGAATTTGAATACCATTTAATGATACATTTGTAAACTTAGCATCCAACCCTCTAATGAGTAATTTAGAAGCTTCGCCACCATCTCTTTGAACAGCAACTCCGGGAAGACGACCAACAGATTCAGCCGCATTTGCATCAGGTAATTCTTTAATTTTTTGTTCAGAAACGATGTTTACAATTCTATCTGACGAAATCTGCTGGTTAATTGCTTGAGCCTGACCTTCTAATTGCCCGGTTATTACAATATCTTTTGTTGTGGTGGTGGAAGTCCAACTTAATGGAGCATCGAGAACCGTAGTTTTATTCGATAAGATTACTACTTCGATAATTTTTTTCTCGTATCCTACATAAGAAAAAACAATATTATGAGTTCCTGAAGCTAAATTTTTAATTCTGTAATTACCTTCAACATCGGTAGCTGTCCCAATAGCAGTTCCTTCCAAATATACATTCGCTCCTGGAAGAGGGTCGCCGCTTTTAACATCGATTACTTTTCCTTGAAGATGACCGGAGGATTGAGCAAAAACAGAATTGAAGGAAAGAAACATTAGACCAATTACTAAAATGAAACTGAAATTTAAAATTAATTTCGTGCATTTGGCTTCAATTTGAAAAATCATTTTGTACGTCCTTTATTTGAGAAATGACAAATTTATTTTTATTGACAATAAAACTACAAAATCAAGGAATAGGAAAATCTTCATTTTCCATTTTTAACATATTATTAACATACTATTCCCAAAATGCAGCCAAAATATACATTCTAATCTATGTTAATGAATTGTATTGACGTTCAATTGTTTGGTCTGTGAGTATCTTTTACGATATTCTTAGATAAAATTGTCCCATAAGTAATTAAAAATTGTGCGGGGTAATATGAAAGCATTATAAAATAGCTCGAGTTGGAGATTTTCGTTAAAAAAACATTAATTGCTATTACAGAATCTGAAAAAATAAAAAATATAGCTCCAATTATGATAAGGAAATGATTATTCTTCCCTAATATTGCTGAGATGCCCATACTTGTAATTAAAATAAGGTAAATTGTTGCGGGGATTAGCATTTCCCCCAGTTCCGGAGCAAGAATATTCCATAATCCTACTCCATAAGCGAGAAGAAATGGGAGTAACCAAATTCGTTTATTTCTAATAGTTGGATTTCTATAAAGAGCTAAAATATACATAAAATGAGCAATTCCAAATGAGATAATTCCAAGTAGGAAAAGATTCTTTCCATGTAAATCTAACAGAATATCTCCAATCAAGGAGATAAACAGCCCCAAAAGGATTAGATTTCTTTTATTTCCATGGAGTCCTCGATATGCAATTATAATAAGTACTAATAAAGGTAAAATTTTAGTTAAATACTGAAGTGGATATGGTCTTATTTTTAATGTGCCGACATATAAAATGAAAAACATAAAAAAACTTATGTAAAAAACTTTATCTAGTAAATCGGTTTTTTTTAAAATACTCATTATATTTCTGCTCATTTACCGTGAGAATTTGACATAATAAAATTCCAGACACCACCTTCCATTAAAGTGGAATGATCAAATGATAAACTTTTATTCTCTTTTCCATTAATTTTCATTTCCTTAATGAAAATATTCTTCTCGGAATAATTTGGCGTATTAATAACTAAAGTCTTTCCGTTTCCAAGTTGAATAGTAATTTTATTGAATTTTGGTCCACATATTTGATATTCAGGTAAAGCCGGACAGACCGGATAAAATCCGATAGCCGAGAGAACGTACCAAGCTGACATTTGTCCCGCATCTTCATTACCGCTTAATCCGCCTGGACCTGTACCATATTCTTCACTCATAGTATTAGCGACAATTTTTTGAGTCTTCCAAGGTTCGTCTGTATAATTATATAAGAAAGGTATTTGATGACTCGGTTCGTTTCCATGCCAGTACTGACCAACCTTAAAAAATTCATCAAGATTTTCTGTAAATGCTATTTTACCTCCCATCAACTTCATTAAACCATTAACATCCTGCGGGACATACCAATTATACTGCCAAGGAGTACCTTCTGTAATAAATGAAGAAAAATTATCCTTCAATAAATCTATATAAAAAGAGCCATCAATATACCTTCCATTCATATTATTAAACTTAGGGTCAAAAACATTTTTGTAGTTTTCAGCTCGTTTCATAAAATAGTAATAGTCGTCCATTTTATTCAATTTTTTAGCTACTTGAGCTAAAGCGAAATCATCATAAGCATATTCTAAAGTTCTGGAAACTTGTTCATTATCATGGAATGCCTCTTTCACAGAATCTTCTAAAGGGATATAACCATATTTAAGATAAGAGCTAAGTGCTCTACGTCCTTTGCCATTTGCATATTCCTCAAAAGTAACCGGTGAATCAATGGCATTATGTTTTAATATAAAATACTGCTCTTCACTGATATGAATGTTTCCTTTAATAAAAGATTCTGCGGCGAGAGATATAACATGATCCCCGATCATAGCGGCTGTATAACTATTCCACTTAGGAAAAATTGGAAGCCATCCTCCCGCATTTGCCATAAGGAAAAGGGAGTTAATCATATCGGACTGTTCTTTTGGAATAATGATATTAAATAGAGGATGAAGTGCACGGTAAGTATCCCAAACAGAAAAATCACAATAATAATTGCCATTTTTAATTGTATCGGTTTTCGCATTTCCATCAAATCTTGGATAAGTGCCATCTACATCATTATAAATTCTTGGTTGTTGGAAACAATGGAACATTGCAGTGTAAAACTTTATTTTATCTTCTTCGTTATCACCATCGACTTTAATTTTCGATAAATGCTTATTCCATATACTTTTAAGATTCTGCTTAACAGTATCAAACTTGTTATTACGAAGTTCACTATCTAAATTTTTCCGAGCTTGATCGATACTGACAAATGAGGTGCCAATTTTAACGATTACAGATTCACCTTTTTTTACTTTAAAGGAGAAATAAGCACCGAGATTAGGATTGTTTTTAAGTGAAGATTCGTTAGGAAGGTTTTCATTTCCCGAATAAACACCAAAACCATCGATTTCTTTTTCTACTCGACAAACGAAATGACCTGCAAAACCGGCAGATTTCCCCCATCCTTGATATATTCTATGAATAGGATTTGAACCGGAAATCTCCCCTTTTTCAGCATTAACATTTACGTAACCTTCTCCTTCATCACTATTAGGATTTATTACTATATGAGCTTCACCTTCATTCTCAAAAGTAAATTTCAAAATTCCGCATCTTGTAGTTGCAGAAATCTCTGCTACAACATTGTAATCGTCAAGATTTACTTTATAATAATTAGGAGTAGAGATTTCATTTTTATGACTAAACTTTGATCCTCTTTTTGCCGGATTACAAATTAACTCCCCCGAAATAGGCATAATAGCCATAGAGCCATATTCTTGGGTGCATGAGCCGCTTAACCAATGTGAGCCTCTAAAACCTGTGATTAAAGAATCTTTATAATAATAGGAGGATAAACATTTCCTTTCGGAATTATTTGTCTGCGGAGTCCAATTTGTCATTCCAAAAGGGACAGTAACCGAAGGCTGGGTCTGTGCATTTAGCTCAGTCCCTTTTCCATGTTTAAGAGCTGCAATAGTTGTAGATGCCGCTGTACCTATTAATGGGTTTACGTATTTTGTTAGATCGG
The DNA here is from genome assembly GCA_041674625.1 of Melioribacteraceae bacterium. Taxonomy (GTDB): domain Bacteria; phylum Bacteroidota; class Ignavibacteria; order Ignavibacteriales; family Melioribacteraceae; genus BRH-c32. The sequence continues at coordinate 30,938 of JBAYVI010000005.1, forward strand.
TAACCTCTGATTTGGGATCTTGTGCATGTAAAGACACAAAACAAATAGTAAGACTAATAATGATTGGAAAAAATTGTCGTTTCATTTATTTGGATTCTCGTTTATTCTGTTCTTTAATTGATTCTTCAAGAGCCGCCGGGACTTTTACGTTTTTAATTGATTTATAATTGCTATTATTAAATACAAATATTGGCAATTCTTTTACAGTGGGGATTTCGATATTTTCTAATTCAACATTAACTACATCATCAAATATTAGAGCAGGTCTGAAATCATCTTCTTTAAAACTCAATTTTACATTTTTCATTATAATTCCATCTGCATGTCGGACGTATATTCCCCAAGCAGGGAGTTCACCAAACATTGAAAATTCAGGATAATCTCCCCCCTTCTCCGGTATATTATTTAATTGATCTAATCTGATTTGTGCAAGATTTTTATCCGAGGAACCACCGAATATAATTTCAATGTTTTCTAAAGTTATATCTTGGACGTTGTGCCCCGGTAATCCGGTTATGGAAGAAGGAATTAGATTATATGGATAATTAGGTTCTCCGGTATAAGGATAGCCAAGATCAGGACGCTCCTTTGTCCCTTTATTATAACGGTAGCGAAGATGATCCGGTGGACCTTCAAACGGATATCCAAGGTCAGGCTTTCTTAATGGGACTTCTGCTTTTACATCTGCAATTCTAACCCCTTTAATAATTCCTGGTGAAACATCTTTCCGATTGCCAAGCTTAATGAATATAGCATTACCTGTATTTTTTGCTGTAACTTTTTCAATATCAATATTTTCTAAAATTCCACCATCGACACATTCAAGAGCAATAGCTGAACGATAAGTATCGTAAATATTCAGGTTGCGGACTTTTACATTTTTAAAACCACCATGAGATGAAGTGCCCATTTTGAATGCACTTGCACTTGAGCGAATTGTGCAATCTGCTATATAAATATTTTCGTTCATTTCATTAGGGCTTTCTGATTTAAGGCAGATTCCGTCATCAGCAGCATTTACGAAACAATTAGTTATTTTTACATTCTTGCAGTCAGAAATATCAATACCATCGTTATTCCAATATGAAGTGCTTTCTACTTTAACGTTATCAATAGTAAGGTCATTACATCTAATATAATTTTGCACCCAACTTGTAGAGTTCTTTGTCGAGATTCCGGTAATACTAATTCCCGAACAATCAACAAATTCTATTAACTTAGGGCGGACTCCCTCGGCGGGACGTTTATATTTCCACATTGGATCGAATAAACTACCATCTTGGAGTTTTAAGAAAATATCTTTTATCAGTTCTTGTGCCTGACCATCAATAATGCCCTGCCCGGAGATAGAAATATTTTTTTGTCCCTTTGCTGTAACTAATGCAAGTATCTCGGATTTATTATAATCGTTTCTATTAACACTACCAAGAAGACGAGCACCTAATTTTAGATGAAGTTCTACATTTGATTTAATTGCGATTATACCTGAAGCAAAATTCCCCTCAGGAATAATAACTTTTCCGCCCCCATCTTTAGAAGCTTTATCTATTGCCTTTTGAATGGCGGCTGCATTATTCGTTACTCCATCAGCAATTGCACCATAATTCGTGATAACATATTCTTTTTTTTGAGCAAGCGTTACAACGGAAAACATTAACAAACTCATCAATAGCGTTTTAATTCTCATCATTCGATTTCCTTTATTTCTTAGTTATAAATAGATCATATCGTCAGGATAATTTTTATTTATCTTTCTTTTTTATTGGCTTAGGAAAAGAATCCGGATACGTAACAAAATATTTTTTCGATTCTTTAGTATTATGAATCCAAGTTTCAAATTTCCTTACGCCTTCATATAAAACTATTATTCTTCCCCCTTTACCTAACTTCCCATAAGAATCTAATCCCGTTTTACATCCGAAAGCGAGAGCAATATTATTAAAAGTTCCAATAAAATCATTAACGTGATCATGCCCGCAGAATGTACCCATAACATCCCCGGATTCAAGGAAGGCATTATACATACCTGAATTTACATTAGGAGATGATATATTTTCTTGACAGACTCCAACTGTTGTTTCAAAATTTTTCACAATATCATATTCGGGCAATGGGATATGGAAAAAGGCTAATGCAGGGTAAGGTTGCATTTTATTTTTTTCTGTATATGATTTACTCAAGTTCCGATACCATTGGATTTGATCGTTTTTAATCCAGTCATATTTGCCTAATTCATCATTATCTTTTTCGCTTGTATAAGCATTTGAATCGAAACAATAAAGTAATGCTTTTGGATAAGAAGAAAATGACCCATTAATTTCGATTACATAATTTCCACAACCAGAGATATTTTCGGGTCCATGTTTCGATACATTAAATGGAAGAGTAACCAAATAATCCATAATCTCTTTATTTGAAAGACCATGCTCGTGATCATGATTACCGAAAACTACCGCCCAAGGAATTTTTGCATCAATCATTGGTTTTGTAACATTTGCCCACGCTTCGGGAACCGGTCTTGATGTAACCACATCCCCCGTTAAAATAACAAGGTCCGGTTTTTCGCTGGCAATAATATCTTTCATATTGGCAAGAACACTATCACGTCTCGGTGGATTATCTATTTTAAGATGTATATCCGTGAACTGAACTATTTTGAATTTGCCTACATCGTTAAATTTTAAAATCGGGTCTGTTTGAGCTTGAATTGGGCTACTCACCAACAATATTGCAATTAGAATAAAATTTATGGTGATTGACATGTGAATTGTTTTTTGGGTAAAATTTTTTCTCATAAAATCCTCTATATTAAAAATAAATAAATAACCTTTTTCATTTAGGTGTATTTGAATAAGAAATTCGGGAATACCTAATATAAGTTATAAAATTAAGTAAAGTGATTCATGTTCGTAGGTAAGATTTTTTGGTCTGATAGTATAAATGGAGAAAAGATGAGTACAATGCGTATTTTCAACATCAGATTTATTGATATGAAGCCGGAATTTTTAATTAATACTGTACTTTTTCATTTTGCGCCAAAGAGTGGATGGATCAATATTAAGCTCCTTTGCCGTTGCGCTCCGATTATTATTATTCTTTTGCAAAATTGAAATGATCAATTGCTTTTCAGCATCTTTAAAACCGAGAGGTGAATTTGTATTGTGAGAAAGTTTATTTTGATTGTTCTCTCTTAATCTTTTAGGAAGGCATTCAGATTGGATTATTTCATTATTACAAATAACGAAGCAATGTTCTATCACATTTTCTAATTCACGTATATTTCCTTCCCATTCTTGCTCCAATAAAATATCATAAGCAGAGGAAGAAAACTGTTTAATATTTTTCCCAAATTTTTCATTGAATTTTTTAATAAAGTGATTTATTAAAAGTGGGAAATCATCCATTCTTTCTCTTAAAGGTGGAAGATGAATATTAACAACATTAATGCGATAAAAAAGATCGGCACGGAATCGTCCATCGGCAATTTCCTCAGATAAGATTTTATTAGTCGCTGCAATAATTCTAACATCCATTTTTATCGATTTATTACCGCCTACCCGTTCAAACTCGCGAGTTTCCAAAACGCGAAGCAGTTTAGTTTGTACTGAAATTGAAAGATCACCAATTTCATCCAAGAAAATTGTACCTCCTTGGGCGAGTTCAAATCTGCCGATTTTGCTTTTAACTGCACCAGTAAAAGAACCCTTTTCATGGCCAAATAATTCGCTTTCTATAAGGGATTCAACAAATGCACTGCAATTTACCGCTATAAAAGGAGCTTTCTTGCGTGGGCTATTAAGATGGATAGCACGAGCCGCTAATTCTTTACCCGTGCCACTTTCGCCTGTTATCAGAACCGAACTATCGGTTTGGGAAACACTTTCTAACAAACTATATATACTTCGGATTTCTTTATTTCCACCAATAATATTTTCGTACTTATAAAATTCGTTTAAATGAGATGAAAGATTTTTAATTTCGGAGATATCAATAAAAGTTTCTACTGCTCCGATATTTTCATTTTTATTATTTAATAAAATTGAAGAATTGACTCGGATAGGAATTCTTTTACCACTTTTATGAATAATTTCTAATTCATTTCCAATCATTGGGTTACCGCTATTAAGGGTTTGTTCCATGTGGCAACCATTTTGGCATAAAGAAGAACCAAAAATATCCCAACATTTTTTGCCGATGGCATCCGATTTTTTATAGCCGGTAATCTTTTCAGCAGAATTATTGAAGGAGGTTACATTCCATTCGTTATCAATTGTAAAAGTACCTTCAATATTACTATTAAAAATGGCATCTAGTTTATTTTTTTGATTGATGAGTTCATTGGTTTTTGTTTCAAGTTCTTTAGAAAGGGAAAGCATTTCGTATGTATCGCGGAAAACAAATACAACACTTAGGACTGATTCTCCATTAGTAATTGGAGTAATTGAAGCGAGAACATTTTTTATATTTCCTTTCTTAGAAACTATTTTAGCAGAAATATTTGTGAATACAAGGTTTTTATTCAGTGCATCTTTTATATAATTATTTACTTCTTCACTTTGGGGAAAGATAAGTTGATAATCGAAACCAACTATATCATCTTCCTCGAAGCCGGTAATTCGGGAGGCAGCCTCATTAAAGACTATGATTTTTAGCTCTTTACCAATGACCGCAATTCCATCGGGAATTCCAATTGCTTCTCTGTTCTTATTAATAATACTTTGAACTTCTTTCATTTCTATCCCTATATATAGTATTGCAATTTAGCAAATTTATTGCATAAAGAAAACGCCACTGCAATTAGTTTTGCAATTTTGCAACCTATTCATTTTTGTAGAGTTTTGATTTTGAGCCAAAATCGCATCTATTAATTGTGGAACGATTAATGCAATTATTAAGGAAAACATTTTTTAAGGAAAGTTATGAACAAAAGAATAGCAGTAGCAATTGAAGAAACCGAGGGCAAAGAGATAGTGGCTGATCATTTTGGTCATTGTTCAAAATTTGTTGTATGCGAATTTGACGATCAAAAAAATATAGTAAAGACAGAAACATTTTTTAACCCATTAGCAGGTGGGCATCATGGTGCATGTCAATTACCGGGTTATGTACAGCAGTTCAATGTAAGCGCAATCATCGCAGGCGGAATGGGACAAAAAGCCATAAATAATTTTACAGATTACGGAATTGAAGTAATTACAGCTCCGGGACTAATTTATAATGATGCCGTAGAACGCTTTATTGATGGTAAACTTATTGGTTATGATACTTGCAAGCATGAACATCATGGAGAAGGTCATGGACATGGCGAGGGACACGGTGAGGGGCATGGCGGCGGATTTGGCGAAGGAATGGGTCAAGGAAACGGACACCATAATAATTAAATGAATGACTTAAAGATATCCATAGCATCAGGGAAAGGTGGAACGGGCAAGACAACCATTGCAGCAAGTCTTGCTTCTATTATCCCCAATAGCGTGTATATAGATTGTGATGTAGAAGAACCAAATGGTCATCTCCTCTTAAAGCCAAAAATTGATACCGAAGAATTTGTATCCAAATTACTCCCAAAGATTGACCCCTTCAAGTGCACAGTCTGTGGTAAATGCGTAGAGGTATGCGAATTTAATGCATTAATTAATCTGAAATTTGAGATTACTTTAATCGATGAGATGTGTCATGGATGCGGGGCGTGCACTTATTTTTGCCCCGAAAAAGCAATAACAGAGATTGAAAAGCCAATCGGTGTAATTAGAAGAGGAAAAACCGAAAATGGAATTTTATTTATCGATGGCTTACTAAATATTGGAGAAGTTGCTGCGGCTCCTCTTATAAAAGCAGTGAAAAAGAAAATAAATGAAAGGAATGCCCCTGGTTTTGAATCTACAGAAAATTTTAAGACTTACATTATCGATTCACCTCCTGGGACTTCGTGTTCAATGGTAGAAGCGGTGAACGATTCCGATTATTGTGTATTAGTAACGGAATCAACTCCATTTGGATTGAATGATCTTAAACTCGCAATGGAAGTTCTTAAGACAATCGGAGTTCCGTTTGGTGTAGTTATTAATAAATATGATGCATCATATCAAGAGATGGAAAATTATATAGAAGAAACAAAAACTGATCTTCTTCTTAAAATTCCATTCAATAAAAAATATGCAGTTTCATATTCAAAAGGAATCTTACCATTAATCTTATATCCTGAATTGCGAAATGATTTTTGGGGTCTATTCGATATGATAAAATTAAAGATTGGAGTGAAAACCGGGAAAAGGAAAAATGTCTGATAACGGTTACAAACAGATTGTGATATTGAGCGGAAAGGGCGGTACTGGGAAGACAACTATATCGGCTGCGTTTGCAAGTTTTGAAAATAATAAAGTGGTTGTAGATTGCGATGTGGATGCGGCAAATATGCACTTAATTCTGAATCCGAAATCAGAAAAGAGTTATGAGTTTTCCGGCGGCAAGAAGGCTGCCATCAATAATGAAAAATGTACACAATGCGGGCTTTGCGAAACTGTATGCCGATTTGATGCGATCAGTGATTTTGCAATTGATCAATTGAAATGCGAAGGGTGTGGATTTTGTTTTAGAGTCTGCCCGGAGAATGCAATTTCATTTTCACCTTTAATTGGTGGGAACTATTTTGAATGTGAATTAGAAGATGATTCAAAATTCTTTTTTGCAAAACTATTTCCTGGCGAAGGCAATTCAGGCAAATTAGTAAGTGAAATAAAAAAGAGTGCATTAAATTCTTTTAAAGATAGCAATGAATATTCTACGGAGAGATTTGTTATAGTCGATGGACCTCCGGGAATTGGCTGCCCGGTTAATGCGAGTATTTCTAAAGCAGATTTTGCTGTATTAGTTACTGAACCAACTCTTTCAGGGGTTCATGATCTTAAACGATTGGTTGAATTGCTAAATACATTCAAAATAAATATGGGAATAATAATTAATAAAAGTGACTTAAATGAATCAGTTGCCGAACAGATTAAAGATCATGCTGACGAAAAAGAAATCCCATTATTAGGCGAAATACCTTTTAACCAGACATTTGTAAAAGCTCTTATCAAAGGTAAAAATATTATAGATTTAGATGAATCTGTAAAAATAGATTTATTAAATATTTGGGAAAAAACGAAATTATATATTAAAAATTAATGAAATGGAGAAGAGATGAATCAAGAACAAACTGAAGAAATGAAAAATACAAAAGAGAAAATTGCTTTTACATCCACAGGTGGTTCAATGGAATCATTATTGAGCGAGCAATTCGGAAGATGCCAATATTTTATTATTGTTGATCCTGAGACAGGGAAATTCGAAGCGATCTCAAACTTAGGCGAGCAGATGCAAAGTGGAGCTGGACCAAAAGCGGCAGAGCTTATTCATCACCATGGAGCTAATGTTGTTGTAACAGGTCATGTAGGGGATAAAGCAGAAGACGTTCTAAAAAGGGTTAACATAAAAATCGCTTCAGGATATAAAGGCAATATAAAAGTGAAAGACGCCTTGAACGAATATTTATCCAAATAAGCATTCATTTTTGGAAAATTCAATTACATCCGGGATAGCAGTCCAATATTGTGAAGCGGAACACTGTACCATAGAGTTACCTCTGAAAGTTCACACTTATGATATCGATATTGCACATCATGTAAATAACATTGTTTATGTACGGTGGCTTGAAGATATGCGTAATGAAATTTTTATAAAGTTAAATTTATTAGAATCGTTATTAGAATTGAATTATTACCCAGTTGTGGTTTCATGCGAAATGCGATATAAAAAGCAGATAAAAATTTTAGATTATCCAGTTGGTAAGATGAAATTAGAAAGTAATTCGCATGGTATAATGATTTTCAAAAGCGTGATTCGTGTTAATGATGCAATAGTATATACTGCCTCTCAAAAATGCGTTTTTATGAATCTTACTACCAATAAAATGATAACAGAAAATATTCTGAAAATAATTTAATGAGTTACTTACATTGGAGTAACTCATTTTTTCTTTCTATGTATTATAAAAAATTATTTAGTGCATTAAGCCATTTACTATAAGCTTCGCTTGTTTGAACGAAAGCAAGCGGATCGGGCTCAATTACTTCTAATTTCTTAAGCGAAGTAAATGCTTCTTGAAATGAGCAATAAAAACCTGCTCCTATTGCCGCACCGCGTGCCGCACCAATCGATCCATCAGTTTCATATAATTCTATCAATGCACAGGTTACATTTGCTAAAGTTTCCCTAAATATTGGACTTAAGAACATATTACCTTTTCCAGCACGAATGACGTTTATATCTAACCCCATCTCTTTCATAATATCCACGCCATATTTGAAAGAGAATACGATTCCCTCCTGTGCAGCGCGATATATATCTGCTTTAGAGTGATGATTAAAATCGAGATTTAGAATATGACTGCCGATGTTTTTATTTTTCAAAACTCTTTCCGCACCGTTCCCGAATGGAAGTACGACTACGCCATTAGAGCCAATGGGAATGGACTTGGCGCTTTCATTCATTTCGGAATAAGACAAACCATTCGCAAAATTTCTTCTTATCCAAGAATTAAGAATTCCTGTACCGTTGATACAAAGCAAAACACCAAGCTTAATTGAATCGTTCTTATAATTTACGTGAGCGAACTGATTTACTCGCGAATATTTATCAAAATTGTTTTTATCGATAACTCCATAGACTACACCGGAAGTGCCTGCGGTTGCAGCTACTTCACCTGCATTTATTACATTTAATGAGAAAGCATTATTAGGTTGATCTCCTGCACGGTATGAAACTATTGCTTCGTTACTTATTCCCAATTCATCGGCAATTGAACTTAATATTCTTCCTTGATTAGAAAATGTAGAATTAACTTGAGGAATTTTGCTTTCGGGTATTTCGTAATATTCTAATAATTTATCAGATACTGTATTTGTAGTAAAATCCCAAAAGATACCTTCGGAAAAGCCGGAAACTGTTGTAGATATTTCTCCTGTTAGTTTCATTGCTAAAAAATCTCCGGGGAGCATTATTTTATCTATTTTCTCGAAGAGTTCAGGCTCGTGTTCTTTTACCCATCTAAGTTTAGAAGCAGTAAAATTCCCGGGCGAATTAAGAAAATGATTAAGACAGTATTCTTCCCCTATATTATCAAATGCTTTATTCCCTATTTCGACTGCTCGGCTATCGCACCATATAATAGATGGACGGAGAACTTTTTGATTTTTATCTACAAGAACAAGTCCATGCATTTGATAAGATATACCTATTGATTTTATCTCATTACCATTAATAAAGGATTCGGAAAGAATTTTCTTTAATAAAAGTTTAGAATAGTCCCACCACAATTCTGGGTCTTGCTCAGCGAAGCCGGGATGAGGAGAATTAATTTTCATCTCTTCTTTCGGATAAAAATCCGAAGCTAATACTTTACCTGATTCTACATCAAGGATGGATGCTTTAATAGAAGAACTGCCAATATCGAAACCTATTGAATACATGAATGCTCCAGAGAATAATAATATTTTTCCATCTACAATTTATGTAATTTCAAAATTATTATTTTCTAAATGATGGAAAATAAAAAAGGCGGTAAAATTTCTACCGCCCAGAAAAACTCTTTTATTAAGTTTTTTAATCTATGAATGAATTAATTTTCCATTTTGTCGAACAGATAGTTCTGATGAATATGTATCATCATTTTGTCTGCGTGATGCACTTTTGGTTTTACGATCAATCTTAAATCTTGATACTAGATTTTGAAGATTCTCTGTAAGTCGATTAAGGTCTTCTGCTGCCCTTGCAATTTGTTGAGTACCGGCAGCAGATTCATTAACTACCGAAGAGATAGATTCAATATTTTTTGAAATCTGCTCAGATGCAGCGGATTGTTCCTCGCTTGCGGCGGCTACTTGTGAAATATTTTCAACAACTTCTTTTGAACTATCGATAATCTGACTAAGAGCTTCTTCCGATTTCTGAGCAAGTTTTTTCCCGCTTGTAACTTCTTCAGTTCCCTTTTCCATAGAGATAACTGCATTACCGGTATCTTTTTGAATCTGTTTAATCATTGTAGCAATCTCTTTAGTTGCCTTGGTAGTTCTCTCTGCTAATTTCCTTACTTCATCAGCTACAACAGCGAAACCTCTTCCCTGTTCACCAGCACGTGCTGCTTCGATTGCGGCATTAAGAGCAAGCAAATTAGTTTGATCTGCTATATCATCAATTACCTGAACGATCTCGCCAATCTTATCGCTATTATTGCCAAGTTCTTTAACCATAGAAGCGGCTTGAGTAACAACTTCAGCAATTCTATTCATACCATTGATAGTATCAGCGACAACTTTCCCCCCCTCACGAGCAATGTCGCCTGATGCCTTTGCAGTCTTTGAAGCTAGTCCTACGTTTGATGTAGTTTCTAAAATAGTTTTTGTCATCTGTTCGATTGCACCGGCAACTTCTGTGGTTTGAGAACTTTGTTCCTGTGCGCCTGCGGCTAGCTCCTCTGTACTTGAAGATATCTGGTTACTTGCGCTTGCGGTTGCTTGCACTGCATCTGCAACACTTTCAATAATATTATTAAGATTATTTACGATATAGTTAAACCCATTGAATATTTTACCAATAAGATCATCAGATTTTTGTACCTCAAGTTGAACTGTCAAATCACCCGCAGCAAATTGATCCATTTCTACCAATAACTTTTTGACGTTATCTTCAAGATATTTTTCTTTTTCTTTTATATTAGTAATATCAGCTACAACTTCAATTGCACCATTAAGATTTCCTTGCTTATCAAATGTGGGTTTACCTGAATATTGAATTGGAAGTTCCTTTCCATTAGGTCTTGCAATGGTTTCTGCATTAACCAGTGATTTACTATTCATTGCTTTCATACAAGCACAGTTTTCTGTCTTGCAGTGATTTGTTTTGAAATGGTCATAACATTTTTGACCAATTAATTGATTTGGTTCTCTTCCAAGAGCTTTTGCGCCCATATAATTAATAGAAGTAATATTAAATTCTTTATCGATGCTCATAATAATAGAAGGCAATTCATTAAATATTTCCACTTGTTGAGTTGTTTTTTGAGACATTATATTAAATGAGGAAGATAATTGTCCAATCTCATCTTTCGAATCCACATCCACAGAAATATTAAGCTCTCCCCCTGCAATCTTTAAGGCGGCATCATTTAGTACTTTTAATTTTTTTGAAAAGAAATTAGAAAGGAATATTCCAATTGAAATGGCAAATAATACAGAACCTATAATAAAACCGATAATTAATACTTCAGCAAATGAAGATTCTTCATCATTTGCAATATCAAGTTCCTCAGCCATTTTTGCATTTAAGTCTATCAATGAGCGAAGTTGTTTTCTCGCAGAAGTTAATGCAGGCAATGATGTCTCATAAACAATAATTTTAGCTTCCTCATCATTCATATTCATGATAAGGTTTAAGGCTGAGTTTCTTTGAGAACTATAATTATTCCAATCTTCAAACTGAAATTTATTCTAATGTTATCTCATCAATCTGTGATTAATTAAAATTAGAACCCTGCAAATAGATTTATTATCTATATTTAGCTCAAGATTCTTATAAATAATTATGCTTTAAATGGGATTTTGATAGAATTTCCGAATAATTCTACGTAGTCGTGATGTTTATATGTATTAACCTTACTTATTTACATTATCTATAAATAATTATCGATAATGTCCGGAGGGATTTAACCTATTATGTTGTGAAGAGCGCTATAATGGTGTGAATTGTTATTTGTTTTAATTTTTGTATGTGTTTTATAATTTTACCATTCGTCAGTTCTAAATGATGAAGCAGGTAAACCTTCTTTATTGAAGAGAGTTGGCACAACCAAACTACTCCAAGCATAACGAACTGCTTGTGGTTCTTTTATTTCATCTGACCAAACAAATAATTTATCTCCAACTATTTTTACTTCAGCAGGTACAAAAACTCTATCACTTCCTGCTATTTCAAAATTTGTTTTTTCATTATTGAGCAATTTTAATCCTTTGCCTATATAATCAAATTGAAGTTCTATTTCCTTTCCTTTAATAGCATGCGATTTATAAAGTGGACCGGAGAAAGGTATATTTTTATAATAAAGTTTTGCAAGAGCCAAGAACGCTAATCTCTCACCTACGGATTTTTTATTAGCGGGATGAACAGTAAGTGAATCTCCGATATCTAATGTAACAGCCATTCCTGTATTTGGTAAGGATAATGTTTTTCTTTGTGCATCGCGTAGGTATTGAGAGCCGATAGGACTACCATGACGATAAGGTGCGATTTGAACATAATAAAACGGAAAATCATAGCCCCAATCTTCTCTCCAATTTTTAATCATTGCAGGGAATAGTTTTTCGTACAAGAATGGATTAGGTGTATTAGACTCTCCTTGATACCAGATAACACCCTTAATTGTAAATGGGATAAGGGGAGCAACCATTGCATTATATAATTTTTCGGGTGTTCTATAAAACTTAACTTTTTTAGTATCAATATTTTCTTGAATCTCTTTTAGTATTAGAGAATCTGTAAATTCAGTAAATTGAGATAAATATTTTTTATTGGTCCAAGCTTCGGCAGGAGTTCCACCCCAGCTTGCATGAATTAATCCGATTGGAATATTTAATTCATTAAATAATTTTTGTCCAAAGAAATAAGCAGTTGCAGAAAATTCTTTTACTGAAGAAGTGTCGCATGGTAACCACTCTCCACCACAATAATCCAACGGAACATAAGAAGCATTTTTTTTGACATGAAAAAGTCTGATAAGAGGATAAACAGCATTAGCTATTTCTTCTTTTGAGTTTTGCAATGGGTCTTTAGGGAGAAATCCTATCATCGGCATTTCCATATTTGACTGCCCTGAACAGAACCATACTTCCCCAATTAAAACATTATTAATCAATAGCGAATCTTTGCCTGAATTAATTTTCATTTGAAATGGTCCGCCTGCTGGGGGAGTTTCGATATTTATTTTCCAAGTAGAATCATCTTTGGTAGTTGCAGAAACATCTTTACCCCAACTAGCTGAAATGGAAATTACTGAGCCGGGCTTTGCTTTCCCCCAAATAGGAACTGAAGAGTTTTGCTGTAATACCATATTATCGCCTATGATTGCAGGCAGTTTAACATTCTGTGCATAAAGAGAACTGAATAGAAATAAGAAGATAAAAAACTTCGAAAATGCTTTCATAAAATAAATTCGGTAATATTATTCAATAAAATATTTATTAAAACTAATTACATATTTTTTTTGCAACATAAGGTATTCAATTAATGTATTTATAAAACTAATTGCCTATAAATTCTTCATACCTTTTATTGCATTCTTTTAAGTCAGCTTTTTCGTTTAGGATTAGAATACGGTACTTAAACGTAACTGAATCGCCTGCATCAAGCTTGTAATTAAGTTCTTGTTTACCTTCGCTAAATATATTTGCTCCTAAGGGATTAGCTGCAAAGAGACCGTAATCGCGTGCATGCCAATATGTAGGAAATCCTACATTTTCCGGATTATCAAAAATCACGACTGAAACATTATGATCATTAATATTACCTGAAAGTGCAACCCACTCAGCTCTTTTACCCCATGCATCGTTACCTTCAATTCCATCGCTATTAAGGTAATTTCCAGTTACTCCGCTATTATCCAAAACGGCAACTGCAGTTTTATTACCATGCGAATCGGTCAATGCAATCGGTTGAGTAGTTGGTAATTCGAGTTGACGTGCTACACGTAAACCTATCATTCCTTCTTTATTATCTTTAAACTCAACATCATTATCAATGGCGGTCAGTTTAGTAATTCTATCAATCGTTCTTGAATTTTTATCAGCACTAAAAATAAAATGAGTTACTTCTTCTAAAAGTAGTTCTCCTTCATGGTTCATCCAGTCAGAAGAAACAATTAGTTCGGCTTTATTTTCACTAACCTTCTCAAAAATAATGTCTTTATGGTTAATCGTTCCCATTTTATCAGCCTGTTCTGCCGGTATTGCATTCGAGTTATTCCAAAAATCTAACCCATTAACATCGCCGTAATTGAACCAAAGCCCGATTTGATGTGGATGATCGACCCGCTCCCCTTTACGTGGAGCTAATGGATATCCCCTTGTAATTGTATCTCCCATTGAAGAAATAATTGGATACAAAACGGGTTTTTTTAAAACAGGGATTTCATTACTATACAAATAGGAAGTGAAGAGTTTTCCATCGATTAGAATATCAATCTTCTTTTCAGGATCGTTATTTACGAATTTGAATTTACTTTCAGATTGAGCATTGATTTGAATAGTAATGACGAACAAAAAAAACACAAATTTAATTTTACTCATAATTCACCGATATTTAATTAATTAGTTGATGGCTTATAGCCATTGAGTCCATAAAACAAAATAAACAAGTAACAAAGAAGCGGAAGCACAAAAGAATAATGCAAACCAATAGCCGGAATATCAGCGAGGATACCTTGTAAAAGAGGGAGCAAAGCCCCTCCAACGGGAGCCATAACTAAAACGCCTGATGCTTTAATAGTATATTCACCAAGACCATGTATTGATAAAGCAAAGATATTAGACCACATAATTGAATTGAAAAGTCCAACAAGAAGCATTGCCCACATTGATATAAAGCCGGAAGTAAGAATTGTAATAGCTACAAAAGTAAATGCAGCGACCGAAGCCCAGACAAGAACTTTTTGAGCTGAGAATTTTTGTAAAATTGCAGAGCCGATAAATCGCCCAACCATTAACCCGCCCCAATAAAGGGGAATATATTTAGCGGCGGTCTGTTCCGAAAAACCCATTACATAATCCTGCCCGAGATAATTAACAATAAAACTACCGATAGAAACTTCCGCCCCTACATAAAGGGCAAGGGCAATAACGCCAAAACGTAGTTGCCGAAACTTTAATACATTACCTTCAATTTTTTCTTTTGTTTCGCTATGGATTGAAGGGAGTTTTATAAATGCAAAAACACCTGCAATCACAAAAACAAATAAAGCTAATCCGAGATAAGGCATTTGAACAGAAGCAGCATGATCAGCACTATTATTAAAATGACCAAGAATTAAATATGCCCCTGCCAATGGAGCTAATGTAGTGGCAAGCGAATTAATTCCTTGAGCTAAGTTTAACCTGCTTGATGCAGTTTCAGGAGGTCCAAGTATGGTGATATAAGGATTGCCGACAACTTGAAGAAAAACATTTCCGGTTGCCATAATAAATAAACCGAATAAAAATAATCCATAAGAAATAATATAAGCGGCAGGTAAAAATATTAATGCTCCAACGCCCACAATAAAAAGACCAAGAACGATTCCGTTCTTATAGCCTATCTTACCAATAACCATACTTGCCGGAATTGCCATAATAAAATATGCACCGAAATAACAGAATTGAATCAACATTGTTTCGGTATAATTCATATTAAAGAGAATTTTTAGATGCGGGATTAAGATATCATTTAACGAAACGATTGTACCCCAAATAAAAAACAGAGTACTCATCAATAGGAAGGCGGACTTATATTTACCCAAAGTGGTTTTCCGAAATATTATGGCTATTAATATAATATAAACTTAGCTATTATTTTTTTTCAGGCTCAATTATCTTCTCCAATCAATGGCTTTGAAAACCTACGAAATTCCAGTTACAATTAGTAAAATTTTGTTACGTAATAGTATCTCCGGTTTTATTATACTATTCTTCTTCAATTAGATATTCATGTTCGGAACAAAGCGAAAGAATTTCATCTGGGTTTGCTGTCCCTGTTTGAAAAAGTTTTTGAACCGTTACACCCGATGCAAAGTTTGCAAATTTAATTGCCGATTGTGAATCAAACCCGGCTGCCATAGCCGAAGCGATTGCACTTAAAGCTGTATCCCCAGCCCCTACAGTATCTAACTTATTAGTAAAATGAAGTCCGGGAGTCTCTTTAATTCCATCCTTATCGCAAGCCATCAAACCATTTTTACCGCGGCTTATAAAACAGGGTTTATTATGTTTTTCAAATAACCCCTTAGCAAAACTTTTTACTTCTTCTCTTCTGAATTGATCATTGTAATTTGCTTCTATTCCATTTAGTTGAGCGGCTTCTACTTCATTTGTTTTAAGGGAGATGTTTTTAAATTCTGCTGAATGATGTCTTGAATCAACTATAAATATTTTTTTGGGAAATTGATTTATTATGTTATTTAATTCATCAATAAATTCTTTATTTGTAATACTAAAAGGGACTTGTTGATTAATAATAATTACGTCAGATTCAGGAATGGCATTGCGTAAATTCTCTAAAATTTTTTCATCGGTTTCTTTGCTTCTTTTATTATAAGTACCGAAATCGATTCGGGGCTGCTCGATTCCTTCTAAAATCAATTTGCAGAAAACATAAGTTTCAAAACTATCTTTCTGAAGAACTAAACCGGAAGTATCGATATTTATGCTATTAAGTTGCGATACCATTTCACGTCCGAAAATATCATCTCCGGTAACGCCGGTAATTTTTATTTGTTTTGGATTAAGTGCTGAAAGATTGGCGGCTACATTAGATGCACCGCCAAGTGAGTATTTCTGATATCCTGCTGAAAGAGCTTTAAGTCCGGTTTCTACTGATATTTCGGAACCTCGGGGATCCAAAATCCAATAAGCATCTAAACAAAAATCTCCATATAAAAGTAGTCTAACATTTCTAATCTTTTCTAATATATCTTCTATTTCTATTTTTTCAATTAGCATTTAATTTCCTTAAATTCATATACGAATTTAAGAAAAAATATCGCTTATTTATTGAATGTTAATTTTATTTTTGTGCCATTTTCTTTGATGCTAAAAACCATAATATCTATTGAATTTAATTCACAATACTTTTTTGTAAGTGCAAGCCCTAAACCATTGCCATCAAAACTTCTATTATATCCTTGTTCCTCCTGTGTAAAAGGACTAAATATTTTTTTTAAATAATTTTCAGAAATACCCACACCGGAGTCTTCGATTAGAAGTACTATTTTTTCATTTTCATTAAGTATTGAAATCTCAACTTTACCATAAGGAGTGAATTTAATAGCATTATCAATTAGTTGATGTAATATTGATTTTACAGAAAAGATATCTATAAATACATTTGGGAATTTGCACTGCTTAATAGAATTGAATAGTAATTTCTTTTCCTCAATCAGCGAATAAAACTCACTCATAACCTCATCGACAAGAATGGCAAGGTCAAAAGTTTCAAATTCTGGTATATAATTATCTGATGTAACCTGTGACATTTCTAAAATCAGTTCAATTGTTCTTATAATTCTTCTGCTTGACTTTTTAATCTGGTCAAATCCATCAAATACATCCTCAATATTTTTCTCTTCTAAAGATAATCGGGCTAATTCAGTGTAACCCAAAACTGCATTTAATGGAGTTCTAATTTCATGTGACATTTGAGCAAGAAATTCTGATTTTATTTTATCGGCAGCTTCGGCTTTTTCTTTTGCTTCGCGGAGCTCTTTAATATTATCATTTAATTGCTTTGTCCTTTTATCAACAAGCAATTCAAGATTTTTTTTATATAGAGCATTTTCCTTCATAAGAGAGGATCTTTCTAAAGCTCTATGAACACTCATTTCAAGATCATCAAAATTCAAAATTGGCTTGGTAACAAAATCCCAAGCCCCGAGTTTTATAGAATTTATTGCTTCTTTAATTATACCCGTACCGGAAACAACTACGATGGGCACATCAAATGACATTTCTCTTATAAATGCAATTATCTTTTCACCTCCAATGCCCGGCATATTTAAATCTACTAAGACTATATCTGGTTCCTTCTCTGCAAAAAGCCTTAATGCTGAATTCCCATCATTACAAGTAAATACGATTGCTTCTAAATCCTCAAAAAAATACTTTAGACTATTGCATAAATCCACATCATCATCAATTACTAATATCTTTACATCAACTAATGAATAATATGGAGATAACTTAGGCATTGTCTCCATTTTACACCCACTTTCGATTGTTATAAATTATTATCGACTATTATTTGCTTTTTTAAAGGACAAAAGATAACTTTTTAAGTTATAGTAATATGTTACCAAAATGAGTTTTGATTTCAATTGTAATACTTATAAAATCAACAATCCAGTAAAGATTTATTTTTGAAATGATGGTAGTAATATTTGGAAAGTAGTCCCTTTACCTGGTTTGGATTGAACAAACATCTCCCCATGGTGATTATTTTTAATTATCACATATGAAACAGAAAGGCCCAGCCCTGTTCCTTCGCCAACATCCTTAGTTGTGAAGAATGGTTCGAATATCCTACGCTTAGTTTTTTCATCCATACCTGGACCGTTATCTTCTATTTCAATAAGTATATTATTTTTATCATTTTTTGCCCTTACGATTACCAATGGTTTTATTTCAGAGTTTTTAAAGGTATAAATGGCTTGGATTGCATTCTGAAGGATATTAAAAATAACTTGTTGTATTTCAGTTACATTTACCCAACCATCTTGTAAAATCTCTTCATATTCACATACAATATTTAAATTAGTAAAATTATATTTTTTCTTCAGATTATAATCGTTATTTACTAATTCGATTGTATCATCCAAAAGCTTTTTAATATCACAATTAACCTTCTTCACTTCATTTTTTCTGCTAAATTGAAGCATGTTTTTTATTATAGAGTTTGCCTTTCCCGCAGCGTTGCTAATTGATTCAATGATATTATTGATATCACGTTGAATAAAGTATTCTTCAATCTTTTCCATTCCAACACCTAATTCTTTAGCTACAGCCTGGTTTCGAGGCATATCTTTTTCAGTCCGCCTAATTAAATTTTGGCATCCTTGGACAATTGTACCTAATGGGTTATTAATTTCATGAGCAATACCTGCAGCCAAACTTGCTACGCTTGTCATTTTTTCGTTTTGAATCATTAATTCTTCAATATGTTTTTTTTCTGTAATGTTTTCGATTATTATTAAACTTCCTTTATTAATAAAATCAGTAATTGGCATTATCGATATTTTGAAATTATCTAATCCACCATCTTTATTTAAGATCGATTTTTCATCAGTAAAAATTAAATTATCTTTTAGCGATCTATTTAAATCATACTCAATAAATTGAAGTAAAGGAAATAGATTGAAAATAGAAGAGCCTTTAATTTCTATATCAATTGAAGAGATAAAAATTTCGGCAGACTTATTAAATTGAGTTACGATTTGATTTTCATCGATTGTAATAATCGAAATTGGAAGTGAATCGATAATATATTTTACAAGAGCATGGGCGTTTTCTATCTGTTTGCGAATATTTACTCTCTCGGAAACATCCGTTAATAATGCAGCGACAAGTCCTGCATCTGGGCGATATAACCAAATATTAAGGTATTTCGCTTTGTATAAAAAATCTATGGATTCAGGAATTCCGGTTTTAAGAACACGATCTACAAATTGTAAATACTCTAAATTCCCAATATGTCTAAGTTTCTTTTCATCTCCATCTTCTTCGAAATAATATTTTTTACTCATCATTTCTTCATAAGCAGTATTTACTTCAACATATTTTATTCCCTTCGGTTTATTGTTCTCATCGTAAACCATTTCATAAAGAGCAAATCCTACTGATAAATTTTCAAAAAGAGTTCGATATTTTCTTTCACTTATTCTTAGGGATATTTCAGCAATTTCTCTTTTTTCAATATCAGAATTAGTTTGATCTAATGACTCTTTGTTAATTCTAAAAATATTATAAATAATAACTCCCATAAACATCATAGCAAGAGAAGAGTCAAAAAGGTAGTCAATGATTTCTATTCTGGTGGCTATTTTATGTTCAAATAAAAAATTTACATAAAGAAATAACATCCCCAAATTGGTAAATACATAGAAGATAATAATATTCTTATTAGAATATATAAGTAATGGAAGAGCAGAAATTACTACAAATACATAGACTATTGTATCAACCTTCATTATTCCCATTTCTTTGGTAACGTACATTATCGTCCAAGCACATACAAACGAATAAACTAATATGAGATGAGATGAAAGTTTGAGATGACCTTTTATAAGTAGGTAAAGAGCTAATAGATAAGCAAGTATTAGAGAAGATTCGAATAGTACAGTTACTAAAATATCATTAGTATTATTCTTGGTTTCAGATTGAATGTAAGAGGTAAAAATAATAACAAAGAGTATAAACACAATTGCCAATATGCTTAAGTAATATATAAATTTTACTCTTAGTCGAGTGGCGAAATCATAATTTTCGTAGTACTTTAACAATTTTGGAAATTTAGCCAATCAAAACCTCCCCTATTACATCATTTCCTAAAAAAATATAAATTTTCGATCAAGGGAATTTAGCGTTATCTCATAATTGGAAGTTGGTTCTGATTAAATTCTCCTTTATTAATAAGATCAATAATGTTATACGTTCCTAATTTTCTTGCACGCAAGAAACCCGACCATGCCGCATCAGCCAATAAACCTTTATCTAATAATTCAAAAAGCCATTGATGAGCATAATCAGGTTTTATCTGTCTAATTCCGGCTCTGATTTCTAGAAGCCATTTTCGATTAAATTTTTCCTGCGAACCAATAGCAGGGGACATAATAATTGGGAGTCCCAACGCAGAATAAAATGATAATTCACTGGGCTTAGTCCAAAGAATATCGGTGCTGTGCATTAAACGATTAAACGTATTAAAATAATCTTCTATATTATTTTCGTAAAAAACCTCTATTTGTTTAGGGTCGTTGCTAATTTCGGAAGCGATTTTTACAAAATAATTTTTGATATTTTCTCTTGTTCCGGCAACGAGATTAAGTTTTATTTTATTTTCCCTAATAAGAGTTTTAAGACTATTTGCTAAAACAGCGCCAATCTCTTTTTGAGCTCCGGCACCACCAATAGAATAAGTTAAAGTAATTTTTTCATCAACTTCGATCGAGCAATTTTCTTCCCCTAAGAAGTGATGAACATTAATACCGTGCCTAGAGCAAAACTCACCTTTTGGGTCCAATCTTTTAAGTCTTTGAGCGAGATCTCTTTTAAGTACATCAAGCTCCCGATTGCCAAGGAGTTCAAGAGGCAAAGGAAATCCGGTTAGAATCACTTTTTCGTTTGGCACTCCATAGGCATGAAGTCTTTGTTCCGCTTTACTGCAAGGAGCAAAATAAGTAATCTTACTTTCATAAGGGTCTTTAGCCACCCATACACGATTCAAGTCAGCATCGCAGATAATACAATAAACATCACTGATTCCCCTCATATTAGCGGCAATGGCGGGTGCATAGAATGAAGTAATCATTGGCTGATCTTTAGTTCGGATTGTATCGAGCATACCCGAACAAAGCCCTCGTTTGATATTATGTTCTAAAAGATCGACTTGCAAAGTTTTGTTGGACAAATCTCTTAATGGATAAAATGAAGGAATATGAAGAAGTGAATCTAATAATCCAAAAATAAGATTACCAATAATGGGCAGCCCTTTGGCACGAGACATTATTTCGTATGCCGTAAGGACTCTCTTCCAAAGTTTCTTCTCGCTTTTTGATGTAGAAGAATCTGCACCTACATTTATAATATTTCCATCGGCAATAGATTTGAGAGGATAAACTGCCCTCTGATGCCCGAAGCCCATATCGGCAGATACGAGCCACACTTTTTTGTTTCCAGCTTCTATCATTATGCACACATTATTTTTATTTGGGTAAAGTTAAGTTATCCTTAAAAATAATGATAGTTTTTTTAATTTCTCAACTAAATAATCTACGAAGATAATTTGAGGAGTTTCAAAGACAGTATTCTCACCTAATCGGAATCTGGCTGGTAGAGTAAAATAAAAATTCCCCGGCTAATTTGAAATGAATGTAGATGGTTAATTGATTAGCAAAAACCATTCCCCCGGCTGGTAAGAAATTGGAAATGGAGTCTGCTAATCATAAAATTCATTTATTAATAATCTGTATAACCTTCTGCTCCCGGAGAATAGAAAGTAGAACTATCAGGTTTAGTAAGTTCAGTTCCATTTTTAAGTTTAGTAACTAAATCAGGATTGGAAATAAAAGGTCTTCCGAATGCTACTAAATCGCCTTTATCTTCATCCAGGTCTTTTTCTGCTTTATCTGAATTATATCCGCCAGCAAGGATTACGGTACCTTTGAAATTATCTCTGATAGATTTTTTAACAGACAGCTTCACTTCGGGAGCACCCATTGAGCTATGATCTGCAATATGAATATAAACGATTCCGATTTCGTTAAGCTTCTTTGCTAATAGAGCATAAGTCTCTTCAATGTCATCATAAAATTTCATCCCATTTGCAGCCCCATAAGGAGAAACGCGAATACCGACTTTGTTGCCGCCGATAGTGTCTACGGTCTTTTGTGCAACTTCTAAAACGAACTTAATTCTATTTTCAATTGAGCCGCCATACTCATCTGTGCGCTGATTTGTAATTGGACTTATGAACTGCTCGATTAAGTAACCATTAGCTCCGTGAAGTTCAATGCCATCAAAACCAGCTTCGATTGCATTCTTGGCTCCTACGGTAAATTCGTTAATTGCTTCTTTAATCTCCTGGATATTCATCTCTTTTGGAGCCGGATATGGCTGTAACTCTTTTTGGTCAGTCCATATGCTTCCTTCGAGTTGTAATTGCGAAGGAGCAATTACTCTCGCATTTTCAGGCATATTTAGAGGATGCGCTACTCTTCCGGTGTGCATCATCTGAACAAATATTTTTCCACCTTTTTCTTGCACTGCATTTGTAACTTTCTTCCAACCAGTAACCTGATCTTTGCTATATATGCCGGGGATGCGCGAATAACCAAGTCCATTAGGTGATGGAGATGTCCCTTCTGTAATTAATAGCCCAGCATCAGCTCTCAATGAATAATATTCTGCCATTAGATCATTTGGAATATTTCCGATTGCACGACTGCGTGTCATAGGCGACATAACAACTCTGTTCTTTAATTCAAGATTCCCCAAACGATACGTACTAAATAATTTCTTTTCCATTTTCATCTCTTTATATGTTAATATTTCAATTTATTTATAATGTTATAACACTTATATGATAAAAAAGATTCCCAAAAGATTCAAATATTTCTTTCAGACCGGAATTTTTAATTAAGAATATAAAAAAACCTCGAAAAAAGTGAAGTTCACTAATCTCCGAGGTCAAATTATTTTTTTTAGAAAAGAAATATTTGATTATTTAAAACTTCTTGCAAAAAGTTCAATAATAGCTGTTCTTCCATTATCTTGTAAGAAGCGTGTTCCTGTACCTACAAAATGTGGATGTTGAATAACCGGGTCATCGCATTTAACCCAGCCTAAATGTTCCCAAGTAAACCAAGCATCTTTTTCTTGATCGAAAACGAAGATTGGTTTATTACAAATTTTAGCGAACTCTGCACCCCAACCGGTACCCCCTTTAACGGTATTATCAGGAAGAATATGACCGATAACATAAATTTCTTGACCGTTATTAATCTGATACCATATACTTTGTAATACTTTTCTAAGTTTAGGTGTCGCTGTATAATTGCGATTAAGTAATTTGGAAATGTACTCTAAACTCACATCTCCATTCTTAAGTTCATCATGATTAAGCACTCTAATGCCGCGGCCACGTTCGATATTATGTCCTTCAAAAGTAAAATTAACTTCTTCAATTCCTAAGCTTTCGGCAGTTTTACCAAATTCAGCTTCCGCACCTTGAATTCCACCGCTAAATAAAATCACTTCTTCTTTATTCATTTGCTTTCCTTTTCTTAATTAATAATTATTAGATGATATAAACTGCACAAAGATACACAGAGAATAATTAATTAGCACAATATGAATTAATTTAGCAAATATAAATCACTCTCTACCTGTTTGCCGTAAATATCTGCTCCTTTTTGTAATATAATTAACTTTAGAATCAATCAATTGACTATACGTTTGCTGTAATAGAGCTTGTGCTTCCAATAAATCGGAAACAGTAGTTAATCCGTTATTAAAACTATTAGTATTTACCTTAGAATTTTCTTCAGCTTGGACTTTGGATTCCTCTGATAATAGGTATTTGCGATAAGAATTATTTAAGTCCTGCCATGATTTTTCAATTTGAAGAAGCAGTAATTCAGAATTATTTTTAAAATTATTCTCGGTTATTTTTTCTTTAATCGCTCTTTCTTGTAACTCATGGTATCCCCCCCACCAAGCGGAAATTGGGACAGAAACAGTACCAAAGACCAAACCCACAGTTCTCTCTTTAGCTTCATCTAACTTCATATACATACCGCTAAGACCAATACCAGCTTGAGGAAGATATTCTCCAAGTTTCATTCTTGTTTGCAGTTTCTCTGCTTCGACCGATTTTTCAAGAAGTGAGTATTCCGTTCGTTTTAACAAAGCTTCATCCTTATCGATGAAAATACTTTGTGGTATATCCGAAACATTTAATTTTTCATTTAATACTAAAGTTGAGTCATAATCAATACCGACAAATTGACAAAATGCCATTTTGGCGAGTCTTCTTCCATTTTCTAATTCGGATTTATTTAATAGGAGTTCATTAAGTTGTAATTTCACCTTTAATAGGTCATTACGCATAACGATACCGGACTTGAATGCGTCCTCAACTTGAATTAAAATTTGATTAAGCATCTTTTCATAATCTGTAATAGTCTTATATTTTTCATCAAGCGAAATAAGCTGCCAATATTGCTCTTCGGTTTTAAGAAGAATATCATCTTGGGATAATTTTAATTTATACTCAAATATTTCTTCTCCTAATGAAGCAAGCTTATTACCATTTAGAATTCTGCCCCCGGCAAAAATAGGTTGAATAATATTTACAAAACCAATAGTACCTTTTTTTAGTAATCCCATTGTAGAGCTTGGAAAATAAGCAAATTGAGCTGCGGAGCTCAAGTTATCCGGATTTCCATCATAGACCGGCAGATCTCCTCCATGAGTTTCCATTTCCATTAGATTGTCTTCGGATTCAAAGATCATTCCTCCGGCGCTAATATTGGGAAAATAATTGGTAAAAGAAGATTTACTTATTTGCTTCGAAGCTTCTAATTCCAATCTGCTATTTTTACTCAAAGAATTATTCTTTAATGAAAGTTCTTTGCTATCTTCGAGAGATAATATTTGCTGTGAATAAAGTGTACTACCGGAAGCTAAAAGAATTAATAAAACAAATAATTTTTTCATAATAATACAGTCTCCTCAACTTTTGATTCATCGGATCGATTCAATAAATAATAAAGAACAGGCAGCACGAGTAAACACAAAACCAATCCAAAAAGTAAACCAAAGCAAAGCACTGCTCCGAGCGGACCCCAAAGAGGTGAACCACCTAAAATCATTGGCACTACACCAACTGCTGCCGCTGCGGCAGTCAAAAATATTGGGCGCATTCTTCTCTTTGCAGCAGCTATTGCTGCCTCTTCAAGTGCGAAGCTATGTTCTCTCCTTAGTTCTTCTGCATAAGAGATATAAATTATTCCGTTCCTTACTACAATACCCATTAGACTTATCAAACCGATAAAGGCAGTAATACCAAAGGGATACCCTGTTATTTTTACTCCAAGTGCAGCGCCGAAGATACTTAATGGCATTGTAACCATTATTAGAAGTGTTGTTTTTATCTTTCTAAACTGAAACATTAGGATGAAAAATATTATAAAAATAGTAACCATCAACGAATAATAAAGAGGAGTTAATTCTTCATTACCTGATTCATATTCACCCCCATAATTTATTTCAACACCTACGGGAAGTTTAATGTTATCTATGGTTGGTTTAACTTTGTTGAAAATATCTGAGGCATAAATGCCCCTTTCAAAATCAGTTAAAACTGTTATAGTTCTTACACCATTTCGTCTTATTATTTCTCCTTCAGTCCATTCAGGTTTTAAGTCAGCCAACTGCCTAACTTGAACCGATGAAGCTAAATAGGGAGAAGTAACATACAGGTCTTTAACCTCGTCAATATTTGTTTTAGTATTTTTATCTACTTTTAGATTTACATTAATTGGATAATCTCCTTCCCACATAGTTGTAATAGGAAATCCTTTAGTACCCACCATTATAGAATAATCTAAAATCATTTTAGAATAACCAAGCCGGCTAAGTTGATCTTTTCTTAAGTCTAATTGAATAGCTTGAAGAGGTTCTTTGTAATCAGTTCTAATCCATTTAGCTTCTTTATATTCTCTCATAATATTTTTTACATCTTCGGCAACTTTTTTTATAGTATTAATGCTATCGCCCGAAATCCTTATTTCAATTGGGGCTTTTGCCATCATCATATCCAATTGTTTCCATTTGATATAAACATTCGGATTGTAATCACTATATTTTTCGCTATACTCATTTAATATTTCTTTTGTAGCTTTACTTGATTTTGTAATTACTAATAGTTGTCCATAATTTTTTGCAGGTATATTAGGGGCATATAAAGTATTAAACCTTGGGGAGCTTGTCCCAATAAATGATGCAACCTCTTTAATTCGTTTATCACTAACTAAAATCTTCTCGATCTTTTTAATTGCTATATCAGTTTGTTCTAAAGAGCTTCCCGTTGGAAGATAAAATTCGACAGCAAATTGATTTCGCTCAAATGGAGGAAATGATTGCTGAGGTGTATTCATCAAAAGAATTAAACCAAGAATAAATGAAATTATTCCTAAGGCAACAATGGATTTTTTGTTTTTAAATGATGTCTCTAATAAAGTATCATAAAACTGCTGGATCTTTCTAAGTAACTTACCTTTTTTATTTCCTTCTTCATTAGAACCAATTCCACTCTTAATAAAATAATAGCTAAGCATGGGAACCAAAAGAACCGATACTAATAAAGAAATTGTAAGTGCATAAATAATAGTAAGAGGAAGTGAGCTGATAAAATCACCGGCAAGTCCTGTCATAAAAAATACCATTGGTACAAATGAAAAAACAATAATTAATGTGGCTGAAAATACTGAACCAAAAAGATCTGTAACACTTTGTGATGCAGCATCATAAGGTGATACTCCTTTATCAAGTTTTTCCACATAATTATCAATAATTACAATTGCATTATCTACTACCATACCGAGAACGATTATTAACCCGGCAAGTGAAACTGTTTGCAGTTCTATTCCTGTTGCCCATAGAATTGCAATAGTACTCAAAATAGAGATGGGAATGGCTGATGCCGCTACGAATGCAACTCTTTTGGGAAGCAATAAGATTGTAACTAGGATTACTGATATTATTGCAAGTCCAAATTCCTTCAGAAAATTAATAATAGATTGAGATACAAAATCGGGCATATCGGACACAATACCTACATGAACATCCGAAGGGACATCTCTCATAAAATTATCTATTTCTTTTTTTACTTCATCTCCATAATTGACAATATTATTTCCCTTTAACATTTCAAGTGAAACTATAAGACATTTTTTACCATTCAACCTAATGAATGAATCAGGTTCTTTATATTCTCTTACAACTTTAGCTACATCCTTAACACGAATAACATTCCCCATCGGATCTGAAAAAATAATTTGATCTGCAATATCGTTTTCTTTTTTATATCCGGAAGAAATATGAATAGGTCTTATTAATTTTCCATCATCAATATCACCTGCATAATTAGTTGTACCTGGTGGATTTAGTGCAGCTAATACCATTAATGGTTTGATTCCATAATTAGTCAATTTCGCATCATCGATATAGACATTAATTTCTTCATTCTGAAGACCATAATGTTTTACTCGAGAAGTAGCTGAAATCTTTCTGATATTATTCTCAAATGTTTCGATATATCGTTCGAGTTCTTTATAAGTTTTATTTTCTGATTCAACAGCAAGAAGAATTGCTGAAGTATTTCCAAAATCATCATCAGCAGTCAGTGACATTACACCTGATGGAAGTGTACTCTTAAATTCATTTAATCCATGTCGAAGCTTTAACCAAAATGGTTTTGGGTTTTTTTCAGTTTTCCTTACTTCCACAAAGATAATCATTACGTTTTCTTTAGAAATTGAATATGTTTTCTTTTTATCAATTTCCTCGTATTGGAATAAATAGTTTTCTACTTTTTTTGAAAGCTGTTCTTCAACTTGTTCAGATGAAGCACCAGGGAAAACTCCGACTATCAATCCCTGGCGAATTTGAAATTCAGGAAATTCGTCGCGGGGCATTACGACTAATGCTACTGCTCCAATTAAAACTAATATAGAAGTAGATATAATTATCAACATTTTATGATGAAGAATAATTTCAATTAATTTGTTATTTGATTTCATAATTGGATTCCCGGTTTAGTTGACAATTCTAATTGTTGAATTATCAACTAATTTCTGTTGACCCGAAATGACTATTCTCTCTCCTTGACTCAAGCCGCCAATTACTAGAACACCATTTTTTAGAAGCTCGCCTGTCTCGATATACTTTTTTATTACTTTATTATTATCTGCGAGGTAAACATATTCTCTGTGCAATTCATCCACCATGATTGCTTGAACAGGGATTACCACTCCTTCGGTTACATTGTGTTTTAGTATATTTGCATTGCATATCATACCAGGTTTAATCTCATTATTTCGGTTTGTAATTCCGATTTTGATTTTATAAGTATGGGAAAGGGGGTCTGCCATAACTCCGATTTCTTCGATTTTTCCTTCATAATTATTATTTATTGCTGCAATATTTATATCTGCTCTATCCCCCTTTTTAATCAAAGATATTTCATTTTCAGAAACTGATACTCGGGCAAAGACTTTTGCAATTTTAACTATGTTTATAGAGGCAAAATTGGGCATTGCAGTCATTCCTACATCAATAGACTTTTTCCCAATAATTCCATCGATCGGTGAATTTAATTTGCAATCTTCAATATTCTTTTTTGCAATTAAAGCTGCGGCTTTCGCTTGTTGTAAACCGGTTTCTACTTCAACTAATTTAATTTCAGGTAGGCTGCCATTTTTGTACATGGGTAACAATCTATTATACGCATCTTCAGCTTGCGTTAATGTTGCTTGTGCCATATCAAAACTATTTTTATAACTTTCATGGTTAATTTCTGCCAATAAAGTTCCCCTTTTCACAAATTCACCTTCCGAAACAAAAACATTTGTTACATTTCCAACAACCGAAAAGCTCAATGAAACCGATTCTGATTCTTCAATTGTTCCACTATATCCAAACGATTGTGTTTCATCTGCCTTAATTACATTGGTTACTTTTACTGCAATTATTTTGTTTAATTCTTCTTTAGCATTAGAATTATTTGAACATCCTACAAACCCAATACCAATTGGAATAATTAATAAATAAAAAAATCTTTTCTTGACTGACATCTCATTTTCCTTTTTGTATGTTTGGACATATTTTGTTTTTTGGTCGATTTTTGGGCAAAAAAATTATAACCCTTCTGAAATTATCCTTATTGCCAAATCCATAATTTCGGGTTCATCATTATCTAAAAAAAGATAAAGAGCTAATCCTCGAATAATACCGGATACTACTTTAGCTGCTTTATCTAATTCCTTTCGACTTATAAAATTTATTTCGCCTGATTTAATCCCATATAAAATAATATCTTTAATAATTGCTTCCTCTTTTTTATTTAGTTGTGAATTAACTTTATCAATAAATTCCCTATTTAATTTTACTTCTCCCTTACCTATGGGATAAATACTAACTGTCTTTTTAATTTCCAATAACATAGTGGAAGTATAACTTTTAAATTTCTCTCTTGCGGATGCATCTTGCTTTATAGAATTTTTTGCCTTTTGAATAATACTATCAATTTCGAAAATAGATACTGCTTCGAAAATCTCTTCTTTATTTTTAAAATAATAATAGAGGGTACTTTTAGCTTTTCCAGCTTCATGAGCAATATCTTCCATAATGGTTTTATTGAATCCCCATTTTTGGAAAACTCTCCTAGCAGCATCTACAATACTATTTTTTACTTCTTCGTCTTTTTGATGTTCCATTTTTTCGACCATTATCGTTTTATGGTCGAAATTTAATTAAAATATTTCTTCCACACAAGTTTTTTGTTATTATCGTCTACTAGAAAAGTTTTCCACCTTTTGCAATTTCAACTTTGTATTTAAGTCAATCATTTTATGACTTCTATTTATTTCGAATAATAATTTCTAATGCCAGTCATTAATATTTCAGCATTGGTTTTAAGTAATTCAAAGTTATTTTCATCAATCGCTTTTTTATCGAGTAATGCGGAGCCAACACCAACAGCACAAGCACCGGCTTTAAGCCAATCCGCAGCGTTAGTTAAACTAACAC
>JBAYVI010000006.1:0-58355 GCA_041674625.1 Melioribacteraceae bacterium
AAATCGGCGTGACCGGGTGTATCGATAACATTTATTTTATGTTCTTTGTATGGTATGCTGATGTTTTTTGCGAGAATGGTAATACCTCTTTCTCTTTCAATATCGTTTGAATCGAGAAATTGATCTCTTACCACCTGATTTTTCCTAAATACACTACATTGTTTTAAAATCTGGTCAACTAAAGTCGTCTTTCCATGATCAACGTGTGCTATTATTGCGATGTTTCTAATTTCTTTCACATAACTCCTAATTAAAAAATATATAACTAATCAATATAAGAAAAAAATCAGAAAAATTCATTTTGCTACTCACTCTTCATTTTGGAAAATGATTTTTACACATTTTATAAAATACTTAGTGGAATTTTATATATTTGTTTTTTGAATAAATATTTTAAAGAAAAGAGTAAGAATGAGAAAATGGCGTATTGAAGATTCAGCCGAACTGTACAATATTAATGGATGGGGAATAAACTATTTCCAAATCAATGACAAAGGAAATGTCGAAGTAACCCCCCGTAAAAATGGTTCTGCTGTTGATTTAAGAGAATTAGTAGATGAGCTTCAATTAAAAGATGTATCGACTCCTGTGCTCGTAAGATTTACGGATATTTTAGATAGCCGAATTGAAAAAATGGCAAGCAGTTTTAAGATAGCTGCCGAAGAATATAATTTCAAAGCTCAGAATTATATCATCTACCCTATTAAAGTTAATCAGATGCGTCCAGTTGTTGAAGAGATAGTAGCACACGGCAAGAAATTTAATATCGGTCTCGAAGCCGGGTCGAAACCGGAACTCCACGCAGTAATTGCAATCAATACTGATAATGATTCTCTTATTATCTGTAATGGATATAAAGACGAAGCTTATATAGAACTTGCAATATTAGCTCAAAAGATGGGTCGCAGAATTTTTGTGGTTGTAGAAAAACTAAATGAACTCCGCTTATTAATCAAAATTGCAAAGAAACATAAAATAAAACCGAATGTTGGTATTAGAGTAAAACTATCCTCATCGGGCAGCGGTAAATGGGAAGACTCCGGTGGTGATGTAAGTAAATTCGGATTAACTTCAAGCGAACTTCTCGAAGCACTCGATCTCTTGGAAAAGAATAAATTGAAAGATAGTCTTAAGTTGGTTCATTTCCATATCGGCAGTCAGATAAATAAAATAAGAAGATTCAAAGTTGCACTTCGTGAGGCATCACAGTTTTATGTGCAACTTCATAAGAACGGATTCAAAGTCGAGTTTGTTGATATTGGAGGTGGACTCGGTGTTGATTATGATGGCACACGCTCTTCAAGCAGTGATAGCAGCGTCAATTATAGCATTCAAGAATACTTAAATGATGCAGTCTCCACAATGGCAGACGTATCTGATAAAAATAAAATTCCTCATCCAAATATAATTACTGAATCGGGCAGATCGCTTACCGCTCATCATTCAGTTTTAATTTTTGAAGTATTAGAATCTTCGAGTGTGCCTGTATGGGATGATGATAATGAAGAAGTAACACAGGACGATCACGAATTAGTCCGCGATTTATATGCTATCTGGGAATCACTTAATCAACCTAAAATGTTAGAAGTATGGCATGATGCACTCCAAATAAGGGAAGAAGCATTAGAAAGATTTTCTTTAGGTTTGCTGGAACTTAAAACTCGTGCACAAATTGAACGCCTCTTTTGGTCGATAGCCAAAGAGATTAATCAGATGACAAACGAGCTCAAACATTTTCCGGAAGAATTACTTTACCTTAAAAAATTATTATCAGATAAATATTTCTGTAACTTTTCTTTATTTCAATCCTTACCTGATGCATGGGCTATTGATCAGATATTTCCGATAATTCCAATTCAGAGATTAGAAGAAAAACCAGATAGAACCGCGACACTTCAAGATATTACATGTGATTCCGATGGTAAAATTGATAATTTCATCTCTACACGAAATTTCTCTTATTATTTACCGGTGCATTCGCTAAATAACAAGGAGAGTTATTATATAGGTGTTTTCTTAGTTGGAGCTTATCAAGAAATACTCGGTGATCTTCATAATCTATTTGGCGATACTAATGCAGTTCATATTTCGGTTGATGAAAATGGTTATACAATAGACCAGATTATCGATGGTGAATCGGTTGCCGAAGTTTTGGATTATGTCCAATATGATGCAAAGAAATTAGTTAGGATTGTAGAGACTTGGGTTACTTCATCTGTCAAAGCAGGTAAAATTTCTGCTGAAGAGGGAAAAGAATTTTTGTCTAATTATAGAT
The DNA here is from genome assembly GCA_041674625.1 of Melioribacteraceae bacterium. Classification (GTDB taxonomy): domain Bacteria; phylum Bacteroidota; class Ignavibacteria; order Ignavibacteriales; family Melioribacteraceae; genus BRH-c32. Next base: position 2,276 of record JBAYVI010000006.1, read on the forward strand.
CAGGTCTTTACGGATATACTTACCTCGAATAGATAATTTTACCGACCTCAATTTGAAATTAAATAACAACAGCCGCATTCAATGCGGCTGTTGTATTTTTAAGAACTATAACACTAATAGTAGTATTGCTAATATATCAATTACAATAAGCATCCAACTCACTTCATTTTTCTTTCCTACTGCAAGTTTTATAAAAGTCCACGAAATAAAACTCCAAATTATACCTTGAGTAATAGAATAGGTAAGTGGAATTAAAATCATTCCAAAGAACGCTGGAATAGCATCATCAAATTGATCCCAGTGAATTTTTGTAATCGGTTTCATCATAAAAACACCAACAAGTATAAGTGCGGGAGCAGTGGCAATAGATGGTACTACAGAAAGCAGTGGAGATAGAAACATAAATGGAAGAAACAATAATCCGGCAACAATAGAAGTTAATCCTGTTCTACCGCCCTCTTCTACGCCTGTCGCAGATTCAATATAACTCGTTGCTGCTGAAGTGCCGAATAGTCCTGAAAAAGTAGTGCCTAGAGCATCAACTATTAAAGCTTCCTTAACGTTTTTTGGTTCGCCATTTTCATCTATCAAATTTGCAGCTTCTGATACTCCAATAAATGTGGAGATAGAATCGAACATATCTGTAAATAAGAATGCAAATATCACAGGCCACATTGCTAATGAAAGAGAATTAATAAAATCCAATTTCATAAAGACACTAAAATCAGGAGCTGAAAAAATCCCATTAAATGTTACCAAGGTAGCAGTACCGAAATTTATTGCTGTAGCATCACCCCATATCCTACCGATTGGAATAGCCATTATTGTTGTAAGAGCAATACCAAGTATTAATGCTCCCTTTACTCTTTTGACTACAAAAAAAGCTGTTAAAAGTAATCCGATTAGGAATGTAATAGTAACAGCATCAAACTTACCAATACTAACTAAAGTTGCAGGATTATCAATAACAAATTTAGCATTAACAAATCCAATAAAGGTTATGAATAAACCGATACCCGCTGTGATTGCATATCGAATTTGTTTGGGAATTGCTTTTAGAATCTGTGTCCGGATATTAAAAACGGAGAGCAAAAGAAATATAACTCCCGACCAGAAAACACCACCAAGTGCCACTTCCCATTTTACACCCATTCCGAGTACTACCGAATAAGTAAAGAAAGCGTTTAGCCCCATTCCCGGAGCTAATACTATCGGGTTTTTTGCATAGATACCCATTGCAATACTGCTGAATGCACTTATCAATATTGTAGCAGTTAAGATACCTGCGAATGGCATTCCCGTATTTGAAACAATTGCAGGATTTACTACAATGATATACATTGTAGCAAGGAAAGTGGTGATTCCCGCAATAACTTCCGTCTTTACATCAGTTTTGTATTTAGAAAATTCAAAATATTTTTCCATTAGTTTTCCTGTTTTCTCATTTAAATTAGAAATTCCATTTAACTGCTAATGTTGGATTTACCTTTATTTTATCTTGGAAAGGAAGAAAATTATTACTTATCTCTATTTCAGTTCCAACCGATATATGTTTATCGAAATTATACCATAATTGAGGTTCAGTTAAGAATACCATCTCCTTATCCGTACCGATAACACCAGCTCTAAGGTTTTTATCTTGACTCCATATATCAAGGAATCCTGTAAAATTAAGTTTTCCATCAAAGAACGGAACAAACCAAACAGTTGTAAATTGGAAATCAAGTCCATCTGATTTGTATATTTTTTTAGCAAGAATATCTGTATTTAGAGTAACGAAACCGAGATCAATCGGGTAACTTACACCGGCTAACCAGGATTGATTAAGTGTGCCTGAATAATTACCAACAGGAGTTGGTATAGTTACGAAACCGTCATTATACTGAAGAGTAACAGAAAGTTTTTCATAAACTGTTACATAACGGGCAATTTCCCAATATGCTAATGACATACTTTTATTCTCAGGCATATTAAAATCGAAATCGGCAAAGAAAAATGTTGAGCCATATTCATCAGGTTTGAACATCTCAATTGTAGCTGTGAAATATTTTCGGTCTTCTCCAAGATCATAGTGAAGTTGGAGATTTTGTGCTGTTACTTTAGCCGCCATCAAAAGAAAGAAAATGAGTAGTAGTTTTTTCATACAAATAGTTCCTTATAATATATTATGAATTTGTGTTAGGTAATAACCAATTTAATAAAATGCCTATAATGCCAGCTAAACCAATCCCAGATAGTTGAAATTCACCCCAACCGAGAATCATATCGCCTATTCCAAATATTAATACGATAGATACGATTACAAGATTGCGTGATTTTGACATATCAATTTTGCTATTTACGAGTGTACCGATACCGATAGCAGCTATCATTCCAAATAAAAGAATCATTATTCCGCCCATTACCGGAGCCGGAATTGTTCTTAATATTCCGCCTAATTTGCCGAAGAATGCCAATAAAATTGCAAAGACTGAAGCAACAGCCATCAATTTTGGATCAAATTTCTTAATTAAAGTAACTGCGCCGGTTACTTCGGAGTAAGTTGTATTTGGCGGTCCACCAAATATTGAAGCAAAGAAGGTGGCGATACCATCACCGAGTAAGGTTCTATGAAGTCCCGGTTTTTCTAAATAATTAGTCTTAGCGGCATTTGAGATTGCAAGTACATCGCCAACATGTTCTATCGCAGGTGCGATGGCAACCGGTAGAATAAATAAAATTGCTCTTAGATCGAATTTTGGAAATTCGTAAGTGCCATTTTCTAAAGCTGCAACCCAAGGAATTGAAAACCATTGCGCATTATTTATTGCATCGAATGATACCTTGCCAAGTACAACCGAAAGAATATATCCGGCAATAATTCCGCATAAAATTGGTATTAAGCGAAGTAAACCTTTGCCCATCATGACTACAGTGATAGTTACAAAAAGGGAAAAGAGTGCAACAATTACTGCAATATAATCAAGCTCTGTACCGCCTGAAAAGTTTTTAGTCATTCCAACTGCCGTAGGTGCAAGTTTCAAACCAATCACCATAATTACCGGACCAGTTACAACAGGAGGAAGCCATTTTTCAATAATTGAAATACCTTTTACTTTTACTAAAGTGGCGAGAATAATATAAACTATAACCGAACTCGCAAGTCCACCTAAAGTAGCGCCAACCCCAAATTGCTGAATACCGATCTGAATTGGGGCAATAAATGCAAAAGAGCTTGCCAAGAAAACCGGTACGCTTGCTTTTGTAATAAGCTGAAAAATAAGAGTGCCCGCACCCGCAGTAAATAATGCTATCGAGGGGTCTAAACCGGTTAGCAATGGAACAAGAACCAAAGCGCCAAATGCTACAAACAGCATTTGAGCTCCTACAATGATATCATTTCCTTTCATTTTACCTTCAAATTAGTTAGTTGAATTAATAGTTCAGTTCATATAAAAAAAAAGAGCAGCCAAATTGACTGCTCTTTTAATAAAGACAAATATCCATACAGAACAATGTTGTTCTTGTAAAATGCGATTTAATTTTCGGTTTTGTAACCTTAATTTCTTTCAAAAATTGGTCTTGTGGTCTTATTTATTAAAGATAATTAGTCGAATAACTTTAATTATAAAGCTATTCTGAAAGGTATAACGAAATAGCAAAAGAAAATTAAGAAAAAAATAGAAAAAAAACAGTATTTTTTTATAGCTATCTAATTTTATATGAGATTAGTATATTACATTTTTGCATAAATAATTATAGTAAATGAATCAACCGGTTATCACAATTGGAATATTAGTCGAAAAGGAGATCACATTCGAGCTGTATGGTGAATTTTCTACGACAGTGCTTGCAAGCCGAATGAGCGGAAGTTATTACGCTCATCTTACAGGTAATAAAATTACTTTGAAAAAAGATGGAATGCGAATTGCCGAAAGCGATACAATTCTTATTGTCCCTAATGATTATTTTACAGATTCGTTTTTAATAAAAGATGTATTGATTGGTAAAAATTTCCATTGGGAAAAAAAGATAAATCAGAGATTTAAAGGAAGTATTAAATTAATTATTGAAGAAGATAAGATTTGTGTTATAAATATTTTGTTTGTAGAAGATTACTTGGTAAGTGTAATATCATCTGAAATGAGCTCAAATTCTTCAATTGAGATGTTAAAGGCACATGCAATTATTTCTCGAAGTTGGTTAATTGCACAACTTGATAAAAAATTAGAAGCTCGAACAATAATTGAATATCAATTTAGGCAAAAAGAAAATGAATTAATAAAATGGTATGATCGAGAAGATCACGAAAATTATGATTTATGCGCCGATGATCACTGCCAACGTTATCAAGGTGTTTCGCGGATTGTAAATGATGCCGCCTTGCATGCTATCGATAAAACTCGCGGAATTGTTTTGATGTTTAATGAGAAAATTTGCGATACTCGTTACTCAAAATGCTGCGGAGGAATTAGCGAAGCATATGAAAATGTTTGGGAACCTGTAGTTCATCCTTATCTTACTTCAATAGTTGATTACAAATATGTTGCTGATGATTTTGATACAGAATTACAAACGGAAAAAAATGCGATAAAGTGGATAAAAAACAAACCATTGGCTTTTTGTAATACAACAAATAAAAAAGTTCTTTCTCAAGTGCTTGTTGATTTCGATCAAACTACGACCGATTTTTATAGATGGAAGGTCGAATATAGCCAAGAGGAATTAGCAAGTATAATAAACGAAAAATCGGGTATTGATTTCGGTAAAATATTAGATCTTATTCCAATTGAAAGAGGTAAATCAGGTAGAATTATAAAACTCAATATTATCGGCGATAAAAAGAATTTAGTGATTGGTAAAGAGCTTGAGATTAGAAGAGTGCTTTCAAAATCTCATTTATATAGTTCTGCTTTTTTAGTGAAAAAGGAAAATATAAAAGACTCCATACCGGGAAAATTTATTCTTCAGGGTGCGGGTTGGGGACATGGAGTAGGACTCTGCCAAATAGGTGCTGCCGTAATGGGCGATATGGGTTATAAGTTCGATGAAATTCTTTCTCATTATTTTAATGATGCTAATCTAAAGAAAATATATTAATGAAGATATTAATGACATGCCTTTCCAAAAGCTGGGGAGGTATGGAAATGCAGGTTATAAATACGGCTGTTCAATTATTAGAATCAGGTTTCGAAATCGATCTCTTACTTATCGATAAATCAAAATTATTTTTTGAAGCTCATAAGAATAGAATCAATTCCATTACGGTGGATTCATTTAAGTATTTTAGTCCACTCCAGGTAATAAAACTCCGCTCAGTTTTAAATCATAATAAATATGAAATAATCCATACACATTTCTCAAAAGATTTATGGCTGCTTACTCCAGTATTAAAATGGTTCGGATTTAATACTCCATTAATACTTACTAAGCATGTAGGATCATTTATAAATAAAAAAGATTATCTGCACCAATATATCTATTCGAGATTGGATGTAGCACTCGCTATTAGCAGGGTTATTAAGAAGAATTTAGAAGATACAACACCATTGACTTCTGATAAAATCGAGCTTTTATATAGTGGAATTGCTGATGAGAAATTTAATCCTGCTAAAGTTGCGAAAAATAGATTAAGAGAAGAATATAAATTATCTCAAGAGCAGATTTTAATAGGGATTGCCGGTAGATTTAGTCCGGGCAAAGGACATGAAGAATTTATTAATGCATGTGAGATTCTCGTAAATAAATATAAAGATCTAAAGTTTATTATAATCGGTGAGTCAAGTTATGGCGAATCTAAATATGGTAAGAAGATATCCGAAATGCCGGCTGCACTTGGAATAGAAGAGAATTTCATTTTTACAGGTTTCCGTGAAGATATGCCGGAAGTATTTAATTCCTTGGATATTTTTGTTTTTCCTTCACATGCAGAAGCATTCGGATTAACTTTAGTCGAAGCTATGTGCATGGGACTTCCTTCTGTTTGCACGGCATCTGATGGTATCTTAGATATAGCTGTCGATAATGAAACATCTTTTCTTTTTGAAAGAGAAAATTTTGTAGAACTTTCGCAAAAAATTGAATTGCTTTTTCTTTCAAAGGAGCTAAGAGAAAAATTTGGTAGTAATGCGCGTCAAAGAGTTCTTGAAATGTTTACTAAAAAAATATATATAGAAAATCTCATTTCATTATATAAAAGATTCATTACTGAATGACATTTTTAAACCCTGCTATATTGTTCGGATTATTAGCTGCCTCGATCCCGGTTATAATTCATCTTTTTAATTTAAGACAGCTTAAGAAGATTGAATTTAGCTCTCTGATGTTCTTAAAGAAGTTGCAAAAAAATAAAATCAGAAAGATAAAATTCAAGCAGTGGCTTTTGCTGCTCCTTAGAATACTCATAATTATGGCACTTGTTTTCGCTTTCTCCCGCCCTACTATGAAAAACGTTTCTTTCCTAGGTCTTGGAGAAAATGCAAAAACATCGGCAGTAATTATCTTGGATAATAGTTTTAGTATGTCGGTTGTTTCGCCATCGGGTTCTTATTTTAATATTGCAAAAAAAAGCGCAGTGAGTGTTTTAGATAATCTGGAGCAGGGAGATGAAGCTGCTGTTTTGTTTGTCTCTGATCTTCGCGAAAACAAAATAACTTTTACTCAAAATATTGCAATGTTAAAACGAGTTATTGAAAAGGCTGAAATATCTGGATATAGCGGAACAATTAATTCAACTTTAGTGAAAGCAGCTACAATAATTGATGAATCAAAAAATTATAATAAAGAAATTTATTTACTTTCCGATTTCCAGAAATCGAGATTATATAATGAACCATCGGAAATATCAGATTTATCATCTATATTAAATAAAAATGTACGTGTCTACGGGTATAAATTACCACAAAGTGAAATAAGTAATTTGGGAATAATTGAGTTCAAAGCCGAGAACCAATTATTTGAAAAGGGTAAAGCAGTTACTTTCAAAGCGGTTGTAGAAAATTATTCAGGCAGTAAATTTACTAATAGTGTAATCTCTTTATTTATTAATGGGAAACGAACTTCTCAGCAGAGCTTTGATATTGACCCAGAAGCTTCAAAAGAATTAATTTTTGAAACGACAATTACTTCTTCCGGTCTATCTGATATATCAGTAGAGTTGGAGGATGATGATGTTCTATTTGATAATAAACGTTATCTATCGATAAATATACCTGAATCTATTTCTATTAATTTGATTTCACAAAGTAAGAATGATGTCAAATTTATTAATGTATTATTATCTTCTAATGATAATTTTAACAGCGGAAATTCAGAAAAAAATAATTTAAGTATCCTTGTAGGGAATGAATCAAATAATGTATTAAAAGAATTAAAAAAGAATGTTGAGAATGGAAGTAATGTAATATTATTTCCCGGCGAAAATAGTGAACTAAAAAACTTTCAGAGTATTTGTGAGATATTTGAACTCGATATTCCAAACTCAATTTTGGGGAAAAAAGGGAGTTTCCTAAATCCGACTAAATTTAATAAGATTGACTTTAATCATCCTTTATTTAAGAATTTATTCCAAGGTGAAAACAATCAATTTGAATCTCCACTAATTAATTATTACTTCAAAACCAATCAATCTCAAAAGACTCAATCAATAATAAATTTAATAGATGGTTCAGAGCTATTAGTTGAAAAAAAATTAGGAAGTGGAAAAGTACTTGCATTTTATGTGTCTCCGGTTTTGTCATGGTCTGATATGCCACTTAAGCCAATATTTCCGGCACTAATTGCCAGATCAATTATTTATCTTAGCAATGGAATTAAAGAAGATGGATCTGTAATTTCAGGCGAGCCGATTATTGCAAATTTATCAAATCGTACTTATCCAAAAATTGAAATTGTAACTCCTAAAATAGAATCACAATTTACTGATGCAGATTCTTTGACAAATAAAAATTATTTGATGTATCCATACACCGATGAATTAGGTATATATAAATTTTATGATAACAAGCAATTATTAGATTATTTTTCGGTTAATGCTTTACCCGCTGAATCAATTATTAAATATGCAGACAAAGAAACAATAAAAAAATATTTTGAAGAGATTAAGTACAAAAAGGATTTTATAGAACTAAATTATGATTCAGATATTTTCAAAATAATTTACGAATCCCGTTTCGGAACTGAATTATGGAAATATTTTATAGCACTTGCATTGCTGCTTGCAATAGCAGAAATGCTTATTTCAAAAAATTCAAAAAAAGATATTTCAGAATTAAGAAAGTAATTATATGATAGAAATTGAACGCAAAGAGATAGAAAAGGCAATATTAGTAGGCGTATCGAAAGGTTTGATTACAAGAAAAGTAACAGAAGAACATCTTGAGGAATTGGAATTATTAGCCGATACAGCAGGTGCTGAAACAGTAATTAAATTTTTTCAAGATCGGGATAGCTACGATCCTGCATTTTTTATTGGGAAAGGAAAAGCAGAAGAGATTCTTGAATATGCTAAAGAGAACAATATAAATTTGGTGATATTCGATGATGATCTGAATCCAACTCAATTAAGAAATCTTGAAAAACTATTTGAAAGAAAAATATTAGACCGTTCAGGATTAATACTTGATATTTTCGCTTCACACGCAAAGACCAAAGAGGCTAAAACTCAAGTGGAATTAGCACAGCTTCAATACATGCTTCCAAGGCTTACACGAGCTTGGACTCACCTTTCAAAACAATTAGGTGGAATCGGCACAAAAGGACCGGGTGAAACACAGATTGAAACTGATAGAAGAATTATTAGGACTCGAATTAGTAAACTAAAAGACACACTCAAAAAAATCGAAGCCCAGCACATAACCAAAAGTGCAGGCAGACAAGATTTAATTAATGTTTCTTTAGTAGGATATACCAATGCAGGTAAATCAACTCTTCTAAATCGATTGACCGGTGCTGATGTTTTAGCCGAAGATAAACTTTTTGCTACGCTTGATTCCACTACCCGCTCATTTGATCTTGATAAGAATAAAAAAGTATTATTAAGCGATACGGTCGGATTTATAAGAAAGCTCCCCCCTCATTTAGTAGCATCATTTAAGACTACGTTAAATGTTGTAAGGGAAGCGGATTTAATTTTGCATGTTATCGATGTCTCGAACGAATTTTACGAAGAGCATATAGAAGTTGTGGATGAAACATTGAAGTCACTTGGGTGCGAAACCAAATCGCAGTTAAAGGTCTTTAATAAAATTGATCTGTTAGAGGATAAACAAAAATTAGAGTTTATTTCACAGCACTACAAGGATAGTGTCTTCGTATCTTCAATGCGTGGGTTTGGAATTAATTCATTAATAGAGATGATAAATGATTTTTATGAAAAGAATTATATTATCCATACAATTCATTTGAAACAAACTCAAGGAAAATTGATTTCAGCTATTTATGAATTAGCTGATATATTGGAATCAGTTTATGAAGAAGATTCTATTGTAATAAAATATAGAACAAGTAAAGAAATGCACAATAAAATATTAAGTATGCTCCAAAATTAATGGATATTAGTATGAAAATAATTATTGATGGGAAATCTTTAACACTTGAATTGATAGAAAAATTTATTAATTCAAACTGCGAAGTGGTGCTATCCGCTACGGCAAAGAAGCGTGTAATAAAAGCTCGCAATTTAATTGAGAAATGGATTGCAGAAGACAAAGTTATTTATGGTGTAACTACCGGATTTGGCGAATTTGCAAATGTTAAGATTGAACATGAACAGATAAAAGAGCTTCAAAAGAATTTAATCATTAGCCATTCTGCCGGTGTGGGTGAAAATCTTCCGCCTTATATCGTAAAGATTATGATGTTACTTAGAGCAAATGCATTAGCTCATGGTAATTCTGGAATTAGAATATCTACTTTAGAACTTTTATTAGAAATGATAAATAAAAATATCATTCCTGTTGTCCCTTCACAGGGTTCAGTCGGCTCGAGCGGTGATCTTGCCCCACTCTCGCATCTTGTACTTGCAATGATTGGAGAAGGAGAAGTCCAAGTTTATAAAAACGTTTTAACGGATAATCCACACAAAATAAAAAGTGAATCTGCAAAAAAAGTTCTTAAGAAAAATGGGTTGACTCCCGTGGAACTTGGTGCTAAAGAAGGCTTGGCATTAATTAACGGTACACAAATGATGACTGCATTTGCCGCATATATTTGTATCAATGCAAAAAAATTAATTAAGACCGCAGATATTTCCGCCGCACTTTCACATGAAGCTCTACGCGGAACTGATAAAGCTTATGATCCCCGATTACATAAATTACGACCATATCCGGGTCAGATTACCACTGCCGAAAATATGATCTCATTGATTAAGGGCAGCGAAATAAGAACCTCGCATTTAGAAAATGATACACGAGTTCAAGATTCCTATTCGATCCGTTGCATTCCTCAAATACATGGTGCATCTCGTGATACTATCGATTACGTTACTTCACGTGTAGAGATAGAAATAAATTCTGTAAATGATAATCCACTGATATTTCCTGAAGAAGGCGATCATCGCGAAGGGGGAAATTTTCATGGACAGCCGATGGCTCTCGCAATGGATTTCATGGCTATTGCTCTATCCGAAATTGCAAATGTTTCAGAACGGAGAATCGAAAGATTAGTAAATGGTTCATTAAGTCAATTGCCCCGCTTTCTTACAAAGAAGGGTGGATTAAATTCCGGTTTGATGATTGCACAATATACTGCTGCCGCACTTGTTTCTGAAAACAAGGTTCTCGCTCACCCGGCAAGCGTAGATTCGATTCCTACTTCAGCAAATCAGGAAGACCATAATTCAATGGGTTCGATAGCCGCTCGCAAATGCTTTCAGATACTTAAAAATGTCCAAACTGTTATAGCGATTGAATTGCTTACTGCATCTCAAGGTATCGAATTTTTGAAGCCACTTAAATGTGGCATTGGAACGGGGACAGCTTATTCTGAAATCAGAAAAACCATTAAACCTTTTAATAGTGACCGAATATTATATAAAGAGATCGATAAAGCATTGCAATTAGTTTTATCCGGCACTATTCTTTCAGCGGTTGAAGGTAAAATTAACCTAAAGTAAAATATCGGGAAAACATGGAAGAAAAATTAAATCAATTAGCTGAATATGTAATTAGCGGCAAGAAATTTGAAACTGAAAAGCTTACTAAAGAATTAATCGAAGAAAACGTTAATATAAAAGAGATCCTTGATAATGGTTTATTGAAGGGGATGGAAGTAGTGGGGCTGCGATTTAGAGAACATAAAATGTTTGTTCCGCAAGTCTTAGTTTCCGCAAGGGCAATGCATTGTGCAATGAAAATTCTTGAACCACTTTTAATTGCCGCGGATTTGAAGAAAAAAGGAAAGATCATGATTGGCACTGTATTCGGGGATGTTCACGATATCGGAAAAAATCTTGTAGCAATAATGTTAAAAGGCGCAGGTTATGAAGTAATAGATATAGGTATAGGATGTAATGCACAGAAATTTTATACTGAATATGAAAAACATCAACCCGATGTAATTGGTATGTCGGCACTGCTGACGACAACAATGGTTAATATGAAAAGTGTAATACAATATTTTAAAGAAAAGAATATAGAGATTCCATTTATTGTCGGTGGAGCTCCTATAAATCAAAAATTCGCTCTTGAAATCGGAGCGGCGGGATATGGTAAAGATGCTTATGATTCAGTCCGGATCATGGATCGATTAGTAGGTTAAATTAATAATACCCAATAATTATTTCCTACTCTATTAGAGATAGAATAAAGTAGAAAGTATCGAGGTACAAATTTATTTGAAAAAACTTATGATAGTAGCTATTCTTAATGCTAAAAGGGGATAAATGCTTTATCCCCTTTTTATAATTGCATCGTTCAATAATCTCAATTATATTTTTAAATCAGAAAAGACTACTAAATAAGACCGTCTAAAAACATTATAATAACCTTCATTATTTTATATAATAAATCTCTGTTTGACGTTCGGAAATAAATTCTGCGCCGGTTTCTTTTATTATTACTTCCTCTTCAATTGTTGCAATTCCATATCCGTCAATTGTTAATCGTGGTTCAATCGTAAATATTTGCCCTGCTTCCAATTCAAGATAAGGGAGGTTGCTGTAACGTTCCCAACGTGGACCTAAAAGCGCACCGCCATCATGAGCGAATCTGCCTACTTGATGACCTAATCCATGAGGGAATTCTTCATAACCCTGTCCAACAATATAATCGCGAGATATCGCATCAATTTCCCATCCTTTTCTTCCCGGTTTAATTCCTTCGGCAGCTAGTGTAATTGAATCTCTAATTACGTCAAATCCTTTTTGAACTTCAGCAGGGGCTTTATCTTCACCCGGTTTTAATACATACCATGTTCTTTGAAGATCGGAGCAATACCCTTTATAATTAATACCGAAATCCATATTAATTACGTGACCTGGTTGCACTTTTCTATCGGTAGGACCTGAATGCGCACCTGCTGTATCTGGACCTGAAAAAACGGAAGGGCAATATTCTTTCTCCCACGATAAACCGAATCCTCTTTCTTTTGTGATATTTCTTACGAACTCAGCAATCTCTAATTCACTTTTACCCACTTGAATAAATTTACTTGTTTCATCGAATATTTTAAGTGTCTCTACGATTGCTGTTTTCATTAGGGCAAGTTCGGTTTCTGATTTTCTTCCACGAAGTGCGGCAACGATCTCTTCCGAAGAAATTAATTTATCCTCGAATCCTGTTCCTTTCAAGTGTTCTATTAATTCCAAATAAAGTCCGTGTGTTAATCCGTCTGCTAAAGTCGAGTTACGCGAATAATTAATTGCGATTTTATTCGGATTAAGTTTTGAAAGTACTTCTACAAGTGTTTCTTTAACGCCCTTTAGATATGAATGAAGCACTTTGTAGGTGCCGACAGTTTTCATATTTTCTAATTCTAAAGAGCCTATAATTGCGTGTGTTTCGCCTGTTTTGGTAATAATAAATGCAGACGACCATGTAGCATTAGTTCCTACAATCATATCAAGCATCGGGTCTTTGATATTGCCTGTTTCTCTTACAAAAGTCATCCACATATCGATATCTTTTTCTTGAAGAATTTTTACTGCTTGATCAATTTTTTCTAACACCATAGCTTTTGACATAATCACAACTCCTTTTTGATATTTAAACAAATTGATTCAGATATTTTTTATCTTTGGCATCAATATTAAGGAAAATATTTGGAAAATAATATAAAAGCTGCAATAATCGATCTTTATGATGGCGAAACGAATCAAGGAATAAGATGTATTAAAGATATACTTTCAGAAAGTGGACTTAAATTTGACATTTTTGAAATGAGGGGAAAAAATGAAACACCTACTACCGATTATGATATTTATATCTCTTCAGGAGGTCCTGGTAGTCCTTGGGATGGTGAAGGGAAAAAATGGGAAGATGATTATTTCAAATTAATGGATGCTCTTTGGGCTAATAATCAAAACCCAACAAATAAAAAGAAATATGTTTTTTTTATTTGTCATTCGTTTCAAATCATGGTTCGTTATTTTGGACTCGGTGAAGTAGTAATGAGAAATTCTAAATCATTCGGGATTTATCCCATTCATAAAACCAAATCAGGTGAAGTTGAAAAATTATTTAAGGAATTATCTGATCCTTTCTATGCTGCTGATTTTAGAGAGTGGCAGGTTATTCAACCAAATTTAAAGCGGCTTGATCAGTTGGGTTCAAAGATTATAGCGTTAGAAAAAATCCGCCCTCATGTTGATTTAGAACGTGCTGTAATGGCAATAAGAGTATCAAATGAATTTTTCGGTACACAGTTTCATCCCGAAGCAGATCCTGAAAGTATGCACTACCATTTTATGAAGCCAGATCGTAGAGAGCATGTAGTCTCGAAATATGGGGAAGAAAGATATAACGAAATGCTTAATCTTTGCGAAAGTGAAGATGGAATAAAATTAACACGCAAGAGTGTTTTACCCGGATTTCTTAAAGAAGCGATAAAGCAGTTAAATAATGAAAATACTTAAAGTCTGATAAAAGAAAATATCTTTGGAGGTTTTGAATTGAGAATAACTATTAATGAATTAATTAAAAGAGTATTTGATTTTATTAGATACTTAAATTAAAAAAGAAACCAGCGGGACATTTTCTAAAATCACCTAAAAATTTATTTAACTAGCGTAATCATGACTCTCTCTCGATCAAGATAGGATTAATTATTTCATCCCGTGGAAGAGTAATCTTGAAAGAAGTCCCTTTCCCAAATTTACTTTCTACGGTAATTACTCCATGATTTTTTTCTACCATCTCTTTGCATAAAATAAGTCCTAACCCGCTTCCTTTCTCTTGATTAGTGCCGTAAGTGGAATGGTTAATATCAATTCTAAAAAGTTTATCAATATCTTCCGGTTTAATTCCAATACCAGAATCATTAATTGAGATTTCGAGATGATCAGCATAATTAATATTAGTTACCGAAACTTCATCTCCGGCTGAAGTAAATTTAAGTGAATTGGAGATTAAGTTTTGTAGAACGGAGCTAATCATATCTTCATCTGCAAAAGCGATAGTATTACCGCTCATTTTGTTAACTAACGTAATTCCTTTATTTGTTGCATTATGCTCGAATAGTTTAATTATTTGATTAACACGTGTATTGAATGAAAAATGTACAGGGTCATATTTCATTTTCCCAGATTGGATTCTACTCCATGTAAGAAGATTTTCGAGGAGTGCAAAAACATTTTGTGCCGCTTCATAAATTTTTTCTGCAAAGAGGGCGGTCTCTTCTTTTGTCAATTCATTTATATCATCTTTTAGAAATTCGGAGAAACTAAAAATCGAACTAAAAGGGCTTCGGAGATCGTGAGAAATAATTGAGAAAAATTTATCCTTAGACGCATTTAGATTGTTAAGTTTATTGTTAACTTCTTCCAATTCATTAATGAGAGATTTTAATTTGTTTTCTGTCTCTTTTAATTCTGTAATATCTCTTACAATTCCACGAATTATATATTCACCGCTTGGTTTTTTAATTAATGTAGATGAATTAAGTGCTGTTATTTTTTCTCCTTTAAGATTGTTAAAATGAATCTCGTAATTTTTTACAAATCCCACTTTCTTGAGCTTTTCTATAAATGCAATTCTCTCTTCGGGTGATTTATAAAATTTTTGAGAAATAGAAATATTTTTTGCATCTTCAGCAGATTTCAAACCAAGAATTTCCACACCGGCGGGATTCATTTCTATAAATTTTCCATCCAATGTGCTTTCATAAACAGTATCGTCTAGTTCTAAGAAAATATTCCTGTATCGATCCTGCGCTTCTTTAAGATTAACATCTTTTTGTACATCTTCAGTTATATCGGTAGTAATTCCTACTAAAAAAACATTTTTATATTTATCGGTAATTGAGAATGTTTTTAGATGAATCAGAATCTCTTTCTTGTCTTTGGTATTATTGTAAAGCCTTCCTTCCCAACCACCATTAATTGTTGATTGAATTATTGAGCGAAGAAGTTCAGGGTCGTTTTTATCTGACCCAACAAAATCAAAAGTTCTATTTGTTACTTCCTCTAACTTGTATCCATAAAGATCGAGAAAAGCTTTATTCACAAAAATTATCATATCATTAATATCAGTAATACTAACTGCTTCATTTATGTAATCTAACGTTTGTAATAAAACATCAAGATCGGTAATCTTTTTTGAAATCATATTTGGTAAAATTTAAATTTATTCACTGCTTTCTTTAATCGATCCATAATAGCAATTCCGAGACCGATTTCTTCGATTTTTTCGGCCGCAATAAGTTCAATATCGGGATCGTTTTCTAATTTATAAAGCATAGAAAATAAATTAGCCGCAGCTTCTCTTAAATCTCCTTTAGGTGATAGATAATATTCTTTAATATAATGATAACTCGCTTTGTTCTCTGAAAAGAGGAGCGCTCCTATCCGCTTATTATCGTATTTTTTCGGAAAATCTTTAGTGATGAAAAAAATTGGTTTATCAGGGGCATAATGAAATTCAAGCTGACCGGGTGAATCGGGTTTTAATTTGACTGATGTATCAACTTTTACATTATTTACTACTTTTTTTAATTCTTCAATAGTAATTCCACCGGGGCGTAGTAAAGTGATTCCATCATTTTCTATTCTGATAATTGTTGATTCCACTCCAATTTCTGATTTTCCACCATCTAAGATCATTTTTACTTTTGAAGATAGCTCATCTGAGATGTGATTAGCTTTAGTTGGACTTAATCTATTGAATGAATTTGCACTGGGGGCCGCAATAGGTACTCCCGATAATTCTATTAGTTTAAGTGCTGCGGGATGATTTGGCATTCTTACTGCCACAGTTTCATTTCCTGCTGTTACTATATCCGGGACGATCTTATTTTTTTTTAATACAATCGTAAGTGGTCCCGGCCAGTATCTATTTGTAATTTCCTTTATAAGTTCATTATTATCAGCCGAAATTAAGTCGAGCATCGTATAGTCTGATATATGAAGGATAAGGGGATTGAATGTGGGTCTTTTTTTAGCTTCAAAGATTTTGGAAACAGCAATAGGGTTTAATCCATCAGCACCGATTCCATAAACGGTCTCGGTAGGAAATATTACAAGTTCTCCCCCATTTATTAATTTAGCTGCTGATTGTAAGTTTTTTTCCGTAACGGAGAAAATATTCATTATTTTATAAATCCTGTTTAATATATTTTTTAAAATCTAATATATAAAAATATGGAAGTAAAGTTAGATTCACTAAATATCGATGAAGCAAAATTACTTGATGAACTTCTTAGAAAAGAGATAATCAAAAGCGAATCAATTAGAGCAAAACTATTTGTCATTGTTGCAAGTCTTCTTCTAATATTTTTTTTGTTTATTGTGGTTATTTCTTATAAATCGCTCCTTACTTTTGTAACTTCATTTACACCATATTATGTTACTATTGTAATTATATTAATATTCATAGCACGAGAAGTAACTATAAGCAAAGTATTAAAACGATCGGGTAATCAGTTTGAAAAGCTTAATTCTAAACGAGCAAATATAGCAAGGTATAGTTCAATTTTTTTTGAAACAAGTATTCCTACCATCTTAATAATTGTCTTTTCTTTATATACAAAATCATTCTATCTAAATATATCGCCAATTATACTGCTTTATTTTATATTTATTGCATTAACTACATTGAGTTTAGATTACCGTATTTCTCTATTCGCTGGAGCTGTATCTGCTACCGAATATCTTGTTTTTTCTTCTTATGCAATTAAATACAATACACTTCCTATAACCGATCCTATTTTTACTAATTATCTTATGTATGTGGGTAAAGCGGGAATGATATTAGTCGCAGGAGTAGCGGCGGGTTTTGTAGGAGAACAATTAAAAAGACAAATAAGAAATACATTTTTGACTCTCCTTGAAAGAAATAGAGTAATAAACTTATTCGATCAGCAGATATCAAAAGAGATCGTGGAAGAATTGGTTGGTAATTCGGGAGAACTTGAAAGTAAAAGAAAATTCGTCTGTGTAATGTTTCTCGATATTAGAGGATTTACACAATTCGCTGAAAATAAAGAGCCGGAAGAAATTATCAGCTATCAGAATCAAGTCTTTGGATTTATGATTGAGATTATCACTCGCAATGGAGGTGTAATAAATCAATTCCTCGGAGATGGATATATGGCAACATTTGGAGCACCTATTAGCCGTGGGAATGATTCTCAGAATGCAGTGAATGCGGCATTAGAAATTATTGCCACGATTAAACAAAAGAATGATCATGAGGAAATACCTTTTACTAGAATTGGAATCGGGCTTCATTCCGGCGAAGTAGTAGCAGGGAATGTAGGTACTTCAATTCGAAAACAATATTCCATATCAGGTATCCCCGTAGTTCTTGCTTCAAGGATTGAAGGATTGACAAAGGAATATAAAGCCCAATTATTAGTATCCGATAAGGTATTGAAGGAAATTGATACTACTTCACTTTCAATAGAAGATATAGGTCCCGTATCCGTTAAAGGGCATGAGACACCAATAGTAATTTATAAACTTGCATAGAGACTATTATGAATGAATTAAATGAGTTTAAGAAATTTTCACGTCTGCTTGCTGATGAAAGCGGTGCAATAATTAATAAATATTTCAGGACACATATTGGATTTGAAAGTAAAAGCGATCAATCGCCCGTTACTATTGCCGATAAGAAATCGGAAGAAAGAATGCGGGAACTTATAATGAAAGAATTTCCCGATCATGGAATTATTGGCGAAGAATTTGGTAAGCATAATCCCAATTCAGAATATCAATGGGTGCTCGATCCGATTGATGGAACTAAAAGTTTTATTTGCGGTACGGTTACTTTCGGTACTATGATAGCACTAACTAAAAATGGCGAACCGATTCTTGGTGTTGTTAATCAACCTATATTAAAAGAGTTTTTGTTAGGGGATAATGATTCAGCTCTTCTTAATGGAATAAAAGTAAACGTAAGAGAATATGAAAATTTATCAGATGCAGTATTGCTAACAACAGACCATAAAAATATCGAGCAATATCAGGATAAAGAAAAGTTTGATACATTGATTAATAATTGTAAGCTCTACCGCAATTGGGGGGATTGTTATGGTTATTATCTCGTTGCCACCGGATATGCGGATATAATGATTGATCCGATTATGAGCGTGTGGGATTTAATGGCTTTGATACCGATTATTAGAGGCGCGGGTGGAGTAATAACGGATTATAAAGGCGGCGATCCGGTAAAGGGAAGTAGTATTATTGCATCGAATAAAATTCTACATCCTAAAGTGGTTTCTATTTTAAAATAAAAAAAGCCGGCGTGTTTGCCGGCTTTTTCGTGGAAACAATTTATATTATTGTTCAACAATAGCACTAACAGCGCAAACATCTATGCAAGTTTTGCAATCTGTACATAATTCAGGAACGATAAAAGTATAGTCTTCTGAAATTGGGGCATGTGTTGTGCCGTTTAACTGATATTCTTCACCTGCGTTATAGATAGCGGAATTTTCACACTCGTCAACGCATGCAGAGCAATTTATGCATTCGTCAGTAATTACAACCATTTCTACATCTCCATTAAATTAATTAAATAACATCAACTAAGATATAGGTATCATTTCAAAGAAACAAGAGCAAAAAGTCTGATTATATTAAGACTTTTAGTCTGATTTTCATTCATTTCTCTTAGAGTATAAAAATATCACTTATATTTTTTTAATGGGTGTACTGTTGAAAAATTATTTAATAGACATGTACTAAGACAAAGGAATATAGTATATACCAATCTCCCCAGTACGAGTCCTGCTCATGCGAGGATTCTATTTGAAACGAAACAAAACATCCGGCAGAAAATATTCTCTCCGCCCATTGAGTAAAAGTTAAACTATGCAAAAAAGACCCCGCTTTTGCGGGGTCTTTTATAATTATGGAAGCAACTTTTTATCACTAAGAATGCTTTAGTTAAACAATAGTAGGAGAAATATTAATTTATCACTTTTCCATCGCCATCGATATATTTTACATCGTAACCAAGTTTCTTAATCCCCTCTTCATATTTCGCTTTATCACCTACAACTACCCAAACCAAATTATTAGGTTTAATTACTCGTGTGGCGGTAGTACGGATTTCATCAAGTGTAAGATTTTTTATTTGAGATGGATATGTAACATAATAGTTATCATCAAGATTATATCTCACAACATTAGAAAGTGATGCAGCAACGGCAGCATTAGTTTCCCATGAACCGGGAAGTGATAAAACACTTTGTTTTATAGTTTTATCAAATTCTTCTTCTGTTGCAGGTTTGGTAGTAATATACTCTGTGGTTTCACGGAGTATTTCCGCTACTGATTCGCTCGTTTTATCGGTTTGAACTAAACCATAGAAGAAATATGGTCTCTGTCCTTTAGCACCGCTAATAAAACTGCCCGATCCATACGACCAATGTTTTGCTTCACGAAGATTCATATTAATACGCGAAGTAAAAGTACCGCCTATAATATCATTCATTGCCTCGATTGCAATATTCTCTTTATCACCCGAAGGAGGAGCTACTTGAGCACCGAAAATAATTGATGATTGTGAGCCGGGACGATCCATTAAATAAATCACTGATTTTAATGGAAGAGCTACTTCGCCAATATTCTTGCCTGGTACATTACCCGATTTCCAGCCTTTGAATAATTTTTCGAGTTTTGTTTTGGCTTCATCTAAGGTAATATCACCAACTACAACAATTGCAGAATTATTCGGTTTGAACCAAGAGTCATGAAATTTTTCTAAATCACTTTTAGTTATCTTCATAATAGTCGATTCATATCCCGATCCGCTGAATGGAAGTCCATAAGCATGCCCTTCTCCATAAATCAAACGAGGTACTACACGTAATCCCATTTGAAGTGGAGAAGCTTTTTCCTGCTGAATTTGAATCATCTTTTCCTTACGTAGTCTCTCTAATTCATTATCAGGGAAAGATGGATTTAAGATCACATCCGAAAAGATTGCTAAAGATGGATCAAGATTACTTTTTAATGATGATAATGAAACTGTTGCCATATCAAGATTCGCAGAAGTATTTAAAGTAGCACCCAGATTTTGAAGCTCTTCAGTAATCTGTAAGGCATTTTTAGTTTTTGTACCTTCATCCATCATTGACATTGCTAAGCTTGCAGTACCCGGAATGCCATTTTGATCAGCGGCGAATCCCGCATCAACTAATAATGAAAAATTAACTACCGGTACTGATTTTCTTTCTGCTACATATACTTTCAAACCATTAGAAAGTTCGGTCTTTTGGACTGTCGGAAAATTTGCATCAGGAGGAGTTCCGGTATCCGGAAGTTTTGATCTATCTGCACCGATTGCCATTGGTTTATAACTTGGATATGGATTTATTTCAAGAATAAATTCGCCATCGGTAAGCCATTTATTTGCTGCTGCTTTAATATCGGCTGGCGTAGTATTTTGGATATAGCCGTTATATGTGTGATAGTAATCAGGGCTTCCACCATACACTTCACTTTGTGCTAAGATATCAGACTTACCACCGAAACCACCGATCCTTTCAACGCCGCGAATAAAATTAGCAAAGAAAGTTGTTTTTACTCTATCTAACTCTTTTTGTGTAACGCCGTCTTTTAGAATTTTTGCCATCTCATCGTCAATTACTTTTTCTACCGCCGATACAGGAATTCCGGGTTTAACGTCAGCTACGATATTGAATTGGCTGCCGATTTCACCGGCACTATAATAAACAGATACGTTAGTACAAATCTGATCTGTATAAACTAATCTTTTATTCAAACGGGAAATTTTTCCGCTCGAAAGAATGTCGGTCAACAAATCGAGATGAGCTAATTCTTTGTTGCCCCATTGAGGAACATTCCAGATTTTATAAAGACGTGATTGAGGTACACGGTCTTCAGCTACAACTCTCTTACTTCCGACCATTTTAGCTACATTCACTTCCGGTTTCGTAAGTGGAGGACCGGGAGGAATATCACCAAAATATTTTTCAACTTTTGTTTTTACGTCATCCGCTTTTACATCACCAGCAACAACGAGAACCGCATTTGCAGCACCGTAATAAGTTTTAAACCATTCCTTAACGTCATCTAATGAAGCGGCGTTCAGATCGTCCATAGAGCCGATTACAGTCCATGAATAAGGATGCCCTTTTGGATAGCAATTTGTAGTAATAATTTCTTCAGCGATAGCATAAGGATCGTTTTCGCCTTGACGCTTTTCATTTTGAACTACTCCTCGTTGTTCATCTAATTTGCCTTGTGTAATTGCACCGATCATATGTCCCATACGATCAGATTCCATCCACATCGCTAAATCAATTGCAGACGTAGGAACGTTTTCAAAATAATTGGTACGATCATTATTTGTTGTGCCGTTTAAGTCAGTTGAGCCAACTTGCTCCATAATCTGGAAATAATCATCGTCATAATTCTCACTTCCATTGAACATAAGATGTTCAAATAAATGGGCGAAACCTGTTTTGCCAGCTTTTTCATTTTTTGAGCCGACATGATACCAGATATTAAGCGCTACTATTGGTGCTTTGCTATCTTCGTGAACGATAAGTGTGAGTCCATTATCGAGAACGAATTTTTGATACTTAATTTCTACTTGATTAAGTTTCTGCGAAAATAACTGAGTTGATAATAGGAAAATAAATATACTAACTAATAATTTTTTCATAATACTCCTTTATTTAATTATTGCCCCTGTTCCTTTAATCTGATAAACACCAACTGGTGAGCAAGTTTCGCCTTCAGCGTGAGAATGTTCTTCTTCGGAAGTCATTTCCAACTCTTTTTTGTCGGAATCCTTTTTTACAATTTCTTTTTTAATTACTTTTTTTATTTCGACATTTAGATTACCAGCGGACTCTGAAGCTTCGTGCTCCATCTCCTCTTCGTCATTAGCTTCCACTTTATAAACTACACCTTCGGCTACAACGATTTTACCAACTGCATCTTTTGGAAATACGATCACACCATCATCTACTTTTACTTTAATGATTTGACCTTCGTTATCGCCTTGTACATCTATCCAGCATCCTGCATGTTCGCAAACTTTTACGATCTTGCCGGTGATTTGAACTGTCTTACCTTCGTAATCTTTTGAATGATGTAGAATTTTTACGATTTTGGTCTGCTCTTTTAGTGTAAGGTCTTTGCCGTATTTTTCTTCACCTTCAGCATTTATAATTGAAGCAGTTAAAATAACTGCAAATAAAACGAATAAAAGACGTTTGGTCATATTTTTTCCTCTGTTGATTTATAGATATTATTTGATAATATAAGTTATCTCACAAAATAATCAAATTCAATAAAAAAGCTTTTCTTATATTTGCTTAAAATAGTTTGGATTATGTACGCACAAGTTGTTTTCCCGCTTAGTTTTAGAAATAGTTTCACGTATTCAATACCACCTGAACTGAATGAATTGGTTCAGGTCGGTGTTAGAGTTGTGGTTCCCTTTGGTAAAAGAGTTCTCACGGGATTTGTCGTAGCTTTATCTAAGACGACAGAGATAAAGGAAATTATAAAACCAATCAGAGATGTACTTGATGAATTACCGATATTTGATAGTGAATCGCTCAAGTTTTATGAATGGATTTCCGAATATTACATCAGCTCACTCGGTGAGGCATTAAAAAACTCTGTTCCTTATGGAAGTGATGTAGAATCAAAAAAGAGGATAGCCGCAGATCAAGATTACTGTTATAAATTATATACTGAACATAAAAAGAAAAGCAGTAAACAAGCGAAACTATTAGCTAAACTCGCTGAAAAAGAAGTTCATACCATCTCCCAACTACAAAAAGAGTTAAAGAATAAAAACATCTATTCATCATTAAGATCGCTCCAAAAAATCGGTGCAGTTACAATAGTCGATGAAGTGGAAAATGTAAAGGTAAAAGTTAAGACACAGAAATTTGTATCGTTGGCAAAATCTAAAGATGAGACATTTGATTTTATACCGGAGATTGAAAATCGCTCTCCCAAACAACTTGCAATAATTATGGAGCTTGTCTCATCGAAACAACCTGAGATAATGATGACCGAGTTGATCGAAAAAACAAAAAGCAATCATTCTTCCATCTCATCTCTTGAGAAAAAAGGATTGGTAAAAATATTTAATAAGGAGATCGACAGAGTATTTTTCGAATCGTATAATGAAGAACTAAAAGATATAATTCTTACTCCGGATCAGAAAAAGATTGTAGAAGAAGTAGGTGTTAAAATTCAGAAGAAAGAGTTTGAAGTCTATCTTTTACATGGAATCACGGGCAGCGGAAAGACACAAGTTTATATTGACCTTGCTAAAGAAGCAATAGAGCAAGGGCAAGATATAATTATCTTAGTGCCCGAAATTTCTCTTACTCCACAGATTACTTCAAGATTTTTTAATGTATTTAAGGAAAAAGTTACAGTAATTCATAGCCGTTTGGGATTAGGCGAAAGGTATGATTCGTGGCGAGGTATAATTAGCGGTAAATATAAAATAGTAATCGGACCACGTTCTGCACTTTTTGCTCCGCTTAAAAATCCGGGAATTATTATAGTAGATGAAGAACATGATCAAAGTTATAAACAACAAGATGTAGCTCCGAAATATAACGCGCGCGATGCAGCAATTGTTAAGGCGAAGTTTTCT
The DNA here is from genome assembly GCA_041674625.1 of Melioribacteraceae bacterium. Taxonomy (GTDB): domain Bacteria; phylum Bacteroidota; class Ignavibacteria; order Ignavibacteriales; family Melioribacteraceae; genus BRH-c32. Next base: position 26,518 of record JBAYVI010000006.1, read on the forward strand.
TCTTGCCCAGTTTTGCTTGGTTCTGCAACACCATCGGTCGAAAGTATGTATAACGCCAAAAGCGGAAAGTATAAATTAATTGAACTGCCCGAAAGAGTTGATAATGCGAAACTGCCTAAGATAAGTTTAATCGATATTTCTATCGAGAAAAAACATAAACGAGTGGAAGGGATTTTTTCAACTACATTCTTGGATGCAATTGGAGATAAGTTAAAGAAAAAAGAGAGCGTAATAATTCTACAAAATAGACGTGGCTTCGCTACTCAAATCTTTTGCAATGATTGCGGTGAAATTGTTCAATGCCGTGATTGTTCGGTGGCAATGGTCTATCATATACGCACTAATACTTTGCAGTGCCATTACTGCGGCTCTGCTCAGCAAGCTCCACAGGCTTGCCCCACTTGCGGATCAATTAATATAAAATTTTCAGGGACAGGCACCCAAAGAGTGGAAGATGAATTAGAATACTATTTTCCTAATGCAAAAATTCAAAGGATCGATTCCGATTCGATTAGCAAAAAAGGCTCATTAAGTGAAATATTGAATGACTTTAGAAAAGGAAATATTGATATACTCGTAGGCACACAGATGGTTTCTAAGGGGCTTGATTTTTCTAACGTTACTTTAGTGGGTGTCGTATCGGCAGAAACTTCTTTATGGCTGCCAGATTTTAGGGCTGACGAAAGAACATTCCAATTATTAACACAGGTATCTGGTCGTGCAGGAAGAAGTGCTATAAGCGGTCAAGTGCTAATTCAGACTGTTAATCATAAACACTTCGTACTTCAGAAAGTATTGGAAAATGATTATGCGGGATTTTATGAAAAAGAGATTGAACTAAGGAGCAGTGGAGATTATCCGCCTTTCTCGCGCCTTGCTTTAGTCGAAATAAAAGATGAAGACGAAAGAAGAGCAAAATCAGCTATCGGTGAATTTCATAGTTACCTAAAGAAATATGAAAATAAATTAAAGATATCTCCCCCCGCAGAAGCTGTTATTTATAAAATCAAAGGATTCTATCGTTTTCAAATTTTAGTAAAAAGTATGCGGATAAAAGATCCTAATGGGAAGATTCTAAGAGATGCAGTAATGAATACATTTATTACATTTAATCAAAAAACAAAATTCAAAGATTCACGGTTGATAATAGATATCGACCCACAATCTATTATTTAATATGCACTATTATAAAATCTATAAACCATACGGAGTGCTTTCTCAATTTAGTGATAATGATGGTAGAAGAACTTTAGCCGATTTATTTAATTTTCCAAAAGAAGTTTATCCTATTGGCAGATTAGATAGGGATAGTGAAGGACTTCTGATTTTATCAGATGATAAAAAACTAAATGATAGAATGTTGAACCCAAGAAGTAAAGAAGAAAAAGAATATTTTGTTCAAGTGGAAAATATCCCGACTCCTCAAAAACTAATTGAATTTAGCAAAGGGCTGATTATAGAAGGGAAGCGGACTTTACCTGCAAAAATAAAAATAATAGAACCGCCAAGATTTGAACCACGAGTTCCACCCATAAGAGAGCGGAAATCGATACCTGATTGCTGGCTTAGTGTAACTCTTATTGAAGGTCGAAATAGACAAGTAAGGAAAATGACCGCCGCTATTGGTTGTCCCACGCTTCGTTTAGTTAGAGTTAGAATCGGAAATATTTCACTTGATGATATGAAACCGGGTGAAGTAAACGAATTAAAAAGAGAAATTTTTTATTAAGTAGAAATAATAAAAAAATGGTATCAAGAAAAAATTATCTTGACACCATTTTTTAGAATGATTAATTACCTGCGAAAGCTTTTAACCAAGGGAATGATTGAGCTAAGAAATACATAATCAAGGTAAATCCAAGCCATAATCCAAATACAGAAGCAAAATATGGAACAACGCTTTTTGCTTTAAACATTTTTGCAAATCCAATACTTATAATTGCATAGAACCAAATTGAGAAAACATCTAATCTAGATAACAACCAATTAGGAAAGGAATTAACATCTAATCCCATAAGTGAAGCAACACTTGTGGAAGCAAAAAATCGGTCTGTAACTAATGCTAATATTACCATAGCTACAATCTGAACAACTATGATGTAATATGGGAGACCATACGCGGACATAGCGACTTTGTAAGAGCCATCTCCTCCGAGTAAAAATTTGATAATTAAGAAGAATACTCCTGAAATTACAAAGAATGAAACGAACATAATTATAAAAATTCCAATAACGGTAAATACAGCTTGCATTCCCGCTCCTTGATCCATTCTTTCTTGAATCGCATCAAGCTGTTGATTTTTTACTTCTTCGGTCATTTTGCCTTCCTTGACCATTGTATCGAACTGTTTTTCAATCTCTGCCATCTGCTTTTCAACCATATTATGTTTTATAATTGGATTACTCATCATAATGAAATTAGATAATGAAGCAGCTACGATTAAAATCAATAGCGGTATTATCCAATCTGTGGTTTTTGATGGCATTGTGGACATTCTTTGGAAAAGATTTCCCGGCTCAGTGAATACTCCGACTAACTTATCGGTATGATTCAAAGTTTCATCGGTTTCTTCCATTACATCTTCTACTTCTGAAAATTTAGGATTTTCGAGGTCGCTCATTTACTACTCCTAATTTTGATTGGTTTTATTTCGCTAAGTTAAGAAAAATTGAAATATAAATTGTAAATTTTGTTAAAGAAATTCTTTATGGAGAAAAAATGAAGACAATTATTGAACCTTTCAAGATTAAATCAGTCGAACCGATTAAGTTCACTACAAGAGAGGAAAGAGAAGCAATTTTAAAGAAAGCCGGTTATAATCCATTTATGATTCATGGTGATGATGTATTGATTGACCTATTAACAGACAGTGGTACTTCGGCAATGAGTTCGCGCCAATGGGCTGGCATTATGGATGGAGACGAATCGTATGCCGGATCAAAAAGTTATTTTCGTTTTGAAGCGGCTGTAAAAAAAATTACAGGGCATGAATTTATTATCCCAACACATCAGGGACGTGCAGCAGAGAAAATTATTTTTTCTATTACCGGCGGCGAAGGAAAATTTTATCCTAACAACACACATTTTGATACAACACGCGCTAATATTGAATTTACTGGTGCCGAAGCTTTTGATTTATTAAATGAAACCGGTAAACACCCGGAAATTAAAGCCGACTTCAAAGGTAATATGGATGTAGAAGCGTTAGAAAAATTCATTAAAGAAAAAGGTAAAGAAAATATTCCTTTCGTAATGATAACTGTAACGAATAATTCTGGTGGAGGTCAGCCGGTTTCGATGCAGAATATTAAAGATGTAAAATCAGTTTGTAAAAAATATGATCTGCCTTTATTCCTTGACGCTTGTAGATTTGCAGAGAATGCATATTTTATTAAGACACGCGAGAAAGGATATGAGAATAAATCGGTATTAGAAATCTGCCAAGAAATGTTCTCATATTCAGATGGTGCTACAATGTCAGCTAAGAAAGATGCCTTAGTGAATATAGGTGGTTTCTTATCCCTTAATAATGAAGAGATAGCAACTAAGTGTAGGAATCTTTTAATAGTAACTGAAGGCTTCCCTACCTATGGAGGATTAGCAGGAAGAGATTTAGAAGCAGTGGCTCAGGGCTTGGAAGAAGTTGTCGAAGAAAGCTACCTTCAATATAGAATCAGAAGTACTGCATATCTTGGAGAAAAATTAGTCGCTAATGGGATCCCAATTATCGAGCCACCGGGAGGACATGCTATTTATATCGATGCAAAAAGATTTTTACCGGACATTCCCGCTCATCAGTATCCGGGACAGGCGATAGCATGTGACCTTTATTTACAGGGTGGAATACGTGCATGCGAAATCGGTAGTGTGATGTTTGGAAGAATAGATAAATTAACCGGTGAATTTATTCCCGCTATGATGGAACTTGTCCGCTTAGCAATTCCAAGAAGAGTCTATACTCAAAGCCATATCGATTATGTCGCAGAAGTATGTATTGAGTCATTTAATAACAGAAGTAATATGAAAGGAATGGAGATAACTTATGAAGCGCCCATGTTAAGGCATTTCACGGCTCAGTTTAAACCATTATAAGAATGAAGATTAAAAAACATTTTAGCATAAAACCGGGGCGGCAAATTTTCCGAGTGTTGATAACGCCCCTCGGAAAATTAATAATAGATTCGAGAGATATTGATACTAAAGAAGCTTTTTTTTCTTGCATCGATCCTGAAACAAAGAAAACGATTTTCAAAGATTTTCAGCTCGAAGAGAAGTATTGGATTGGCATCGAAGCGATGATTGGTGATATAATTTATCTCCATAAATTTACTAAACCCGATATGCCGGGTCATAAAGAGATTATTGCAATCGATATTATGAGCCAAAAAATTTTATGGACAGAATTGAAATATTCGTTTCTCTTTGCTTATGAAAACAGAATTTATTGTTACTTCCAAAAATTTGAGGAACGAGAATTTGTAGCTCTTGATTATTTAACGGGAGAAATAATAGATAATTTTGGAAGCGATTATAGCAAGATTAATGAGCGATACGAAAAATCAGAAAAAGAAAAATATTCTAATGAATATAAGTTCCCCGAAATCTTTACCGGGATCGGTCTTCCCGAAACATTTTCAGCAAGCATTACAAATGAAGAAGAAGTCGAAGGTGATATAGAATATTTGCTCTATGAAGATTTTATTTTTCTGAACTTTCATAAAAAAAATGGTAATGGATTTTTACAAAATAAATTCATAGCATATAGCAGAGACAAAAATAAGATTATTTATGAAGAAGTCCTTAATGCAAATGCTAAAGCAAATGTACCCGGTTCATTTTTCGTACATCGTAATTATCTTTATCTATTAAAAGAAAAAACGGAGTTAATTGTAAAGAAAATGACATGAAATTTTCTATTGAAGAGAAGAAAATATTATTAAGTATTGCACGGGAATCAATCGAATCGCAGTTATTAGGAACTAAATATCAATTCCCTGATATAAATACTTTTCCCAACATTTTGCTCAAAGCTGGTGCATTTGTTACACTTACAATCAAACATCAATTGCGCGGCTGTATTGGTTTTATAGTATCAGATCAAGAATTATATAAAACAATTCATGAAGCGGCTATCGAAGCAGCTTTTGAAGATCCACGATTCTCTTCGCTTTCTTCAAATGAATTGAAAGATGTCCGGTTAGAAATTTCTGTATTATCTCCTCCATTCTCAATGAAAAGTTATGATGATATTGAATTGGGAGTGCATGGATTAATTTTAAATGAAAAAGGGAAGCGAGGACTATTACTTCCTCAAGTTCCGATAGAACATGAAATGAATAAAGAAGAGTATCTCGATGCAATTTGCCAAAAAGCAGGGCTACCAAAACACATTTGGCGAAATAAACAACTAAATATAGACCTTTTTACTGCGGAAGTATTTTCTGAAAATGAATTATTCTCTTAAAAAAAGAGGTGGATCAATTGAGTTCAATTAGAAAACCGGCGGTAGCAGGGACATTTTATCCCCGCGAAAAAGTACAACTTCAGAACGAAATTAAATTGATGCTCGATCTCGCTAAGAGCGATTTTGATATTTCAAAAAGAATTTTTGGATTGATTGTTCCCCATGCCGGATATATTTATTCAGGAAAAACAGCCGCCGCTGCATATAATCTTATCAAGGGGAAAAGTATTTCTACTGTAATAATTCTTTCTCCAAGCCATAGAGAATATTTCCCTGGTATTTGTGTCTTTAATGGAGATGCATATGAAACTCCGCTCGGGACTGTAAAAATTAATGAAGAGATAAGAGCAAAATTATTAGAAAATTCTAAATCTATTTTTGCCGGATCGAATGGACATAAAGCTGAACATGCTATCGAGGTACATATTCCTTTCTTGCAAATAGTCTTAGGTGAGTTTACACTTGTCCCTATTACTATTGGGGATCAAAGTAAAAATTATTTAGATGAGTTAGCAGAAAAAATATCAGAGATATCAGACGGTGGGATATTAATAATAGCAAGCACGGATCTATCACATTTCTATACACATGATGAAGCAGAACAATTAGATTCTAAAATTGAAAAATATATCGCTGATTATGATCCGGATGGTTTACAAAAAGCACTTGATGAAGGTAAATGTGAAGCGTGCGGCGGGGGTGCTGTGGTGGCTCTTCTTAAAGCTGCGAAGAAAGAAAATTTTAATAATGTAAAAATTTTATCGCGAACTAATTCGGGGGATGTTACAGGAGATTTTTCAGAAGTAGTGGGCTATCTTTCCGCCGCAATATATTAACTTTTATAATTAGTCTAATTCAAATTCTTTTTCAGTTGAAGCAGTTTTATCGGAATATTTATCTGTTACATTGAATATTAATTTGTAAGTCCCTTTTGCATAAGTAGAATCCATTTCCGCTTGTATATCTAGTCTGATATCTTTCAATACTTCGGGAGTTGGTTGATTCACTTTCCCTTTTTTAAAGTCCACAAATACTTCTCCATTTGGCTTTTGTAGATTTACAGAATAAATAAGATGAATACTATAAATTCCATTAGCTTCAGCATTTGTGAAATCTTTTGCAATAACTGATGCATTGAGTTCATAACCATTATCTAAAGTAAAAGTAAATGCTTCAGGTGATGTAAGGTTAATGACCTTTTCGTCTTTTGAGCATCCTGCAATAACCAATGCAACAAATAAAAGAAAGATTAATTTTTTCATAAAAATTCTCGCTAAAAACACCCCGCTTCTTTAGAAGCGGGGTAAGTATAATTAATTATTCTTTTTGAATTGATTCATAAAATCAATTAATGCTTCTACGCCATGTTGTGGGAATGCATTATAGATAGATGCACGAATACCGCCAACTGATCTATGTCCTTTAAGACCCTCGAAGCCTACTTTTTTTGCTTCTTCAATAAATTTCTTTTCGAGTTCTTCGTTTGGAAGTCTATAAGTAACATTCATCAAAGAACGGTCTTCAACTGCCGTAGTACCGCGATAGTAACCGTCGCTTCCATCAATTGCTGAATAAAGTATTCCTGCTTTCTCTACGTTTTTCTTATACATTACATCTAATCCACCCATACCTAATAGCCATTTGAATACCAATCCCATTATATAAATTGTATAAGTTGTAGGAGTGTTATACATAGAATCATTTTCCACATGAATTTTATAATTCATATAAGTGTGTAAATCATCTGACGATCTTTCTAATAAGTCGTTGCGAAGAATAACGCAAGTAACGCCTGATGGTCCTAAGTTTTTCTGAGCACCGGCATATATTAAAGCATATTTGGTAATATCTAATTTCTTATACATAAAGTCTGATGAAGCATCGCAAACTAATGGAACATTTCCAACTTCAGGTTCTGTATGCCATTCAGTTCCGTAGATTGTATTGTTTGATGTATAGTGAACATAAGAGGCATCGGAATCAAGTTTTAATTCTGATTGTTTTGGAATACGTGAAAAATTGTCTGCTTCGGTAGTAGCTGCAATATTTACTTTACCAACTCTCTTTGCTTCTTTTGCAGCTTTCTTTGCCCATGAACCGGTAGAAATATAATCTGCTTTATTATTAGGAGGCATTAAGTTCAATGGAACCATTGAGAATTGTAAAGTAGCTCCGCCCTGTAAAAACAATATAGAATAATTATCAGGTATTCCGAGCAATGTTCTCATATCGGCTTTAGCTGCATTAATAATTCCATCGAAAATTTTTCCGCGGTGGCTCATTTCCATTACCGACATTCCGCTTCCTTTATAAGAAAACAGATCTTTCTGTGCTTCTAATAGTACTTCTTCCGGTAGTATTGCCGGTCCTGCACTTACATTATAAATTCTCTTTTCCATTATATTATTCCTTTATTAAATTGTATGTATTAATAATCCATCCCTTAATTTTGGTTCAAACCAAGTTGATTTCGGAGGCATTATCTCCCCAGCATCAGAAATCTTTATCAAATCTTCAATCGAAACAGGATATAATGAAAAAGCGATTTGAGCTTTACCTTCATTTACGAGTTTTTCTAATTCAGTAGTACCTCTAATTCCACCAATAAAATCGATATTATTATCAGTTCTTGGGTCGCCGATTCCGAACATTGGATGCAGTAGATAATTTTGAAGAATACTTACATCAAGATTATCTCCGAGAGTCTCACCAGGCTTTACATTTTCATTCGGTGTAATTTCGTACCATTCGTTATCATAATAAAAACAGAATGTCCTTGGCTGTGCCGGAGATGGAGAATCAGCTTTTACGATTCTGAAATTTTCTTGAATCTTATTGAATAGTTCATCTTTAGTAATATCATGCAAATCAAGAACTACTCGATTATAAGGAAGAATAGCCAATTGCTCGGCGGGGAATAGAACTGCTAAAAAGAAATTATATTCTTCATTGCCGGCATGCGCTGGATTCATTTTCGATTTTTCTATTTGAGCGCGGCTTGCGCTTGCGGCTCTATGATGCCCATCTGCGATATAAAGATTAGGCACTTTACTTATTTCTGAAGCAACCTTAGTAGAATTATCTATCGACATTGACCATACAGAATGACGAATTCCATCAGCGGATGTAAAATCATAAAGTGGTTTTTCTTTTTTTGTATCTTCTACTATTTGGTTTACTGATTCTGTTCCGTGATAAGTTAAGAATACCGGACCTGTTTGAGCATTTGTTGTAATGATATGATTTGTTCTATCGTCTTCTTTTACTTTACGGGTCTTTTCATGTTTTTTAATTACATCATTATTGTAATCATCAACTGAGAAAGTAGCCGCAATACCTGTTTGAGTTTGCGATCCCATAATTAATTGATAAACGTAAAGATGAGGTTTTTTTTCCTGGATTAAAGGAGCTTCGTTTTTAAGTCTTTCAAAATTATCTTTAGCTTTTTCATAAACGGTAGATGAATAAACATCAACTTTGTTTTTGCATTCAATTTCGGAACGAGTAACACGTAAAAAGGAAAGAGGATTTCCTTTTGCTAAATCGGCAGCTTCATCTTTGTTCAATACATCGTAAGGCACACTCGCTACAAGATGCGCCACTTCCGGAGTCGGTCTAACCGCTCTAAAAGGTCTAATTACAGCCATCATTCAACCTATAATTGTTTTATAATAATGACAAGTAAAATAGGGTTTTAATATCTGAATGTAAAATTTAGCAGGGGTGATTTAGTACGATTTTCATAAAAAAACCGCCCAAAAACTTAGTTTTGGACGGTTTTAATATCATCAGCCATTTCGATTTTTAAAGCAAATTAAGGCTATTTTTATTAAAATATTGTTACTCTATTAATGAAATCATAGTAGAAATTTCTTCTACCATTTTATCTGCATCGCCTTCATATCCTACACTCTTGAAACGGATATTGCCATTCTTATCTATGATAAATTTAGTAGGAATTCCTGATACTTTATATGAAGTAATAACACTATTATCTAAGTCCATTAATATTTGGAAAGGATATTTAGTTTTTGCAATAAAATCTTTTGCATTTTTAATTTTATCTTCTACTCTCTCCCATGTATTTACGAATACGAATTTTACTTTATCGTTCTTGGCATATTTCTCAACAGCTTTCTGCATAGCAGGGAAGGAAGCGAGACATGGACCGCACCATGTAGCCCAGAAATCTACTATAACAGTTTTGCCCTTTAAATCAGCAAGTGAAACTTCGTTGCCATCTAAATCCTTCAAAGTAAATACCGGAGCCGGATCGTTCATCATCTTTTCTTTTAATTCGTCTTTCATCTTTGTATTTGCAACTTCTTTTAATGATGAATAGTAAGAATCAAACTTATCATCCGAGCCGCCTGTTTTTGCATAAACTGTTGAAAGTAAGCCTTTCATAGCAGGTGTGCTATGACTTTCTTTAATAAATTTTTCAAGGTCTTCTTTGGCTTTTTCGAACTTATTTAGTTCAACTAATAATTTTGCGTAAGCTTCATTAACTTCCGGGTCTGCTTCTTTATTTAGTTCTACGGACTCAGTAAATGCTTTTAAAGCATCATCGTTTTTACCGAGTTTCTCATAAAGTTCACCTTGAACGTTAAGAAGGTAAGCGGTAGTGTAATCACTATTTTGAAACCATTCTTCTTTAGTCATATATGGAGGTTTTGAAGGGCTTATATATTTTGAGTTAGCTTTTGCTTTTTTAAGACCGGAATCAAGTGCCTTCTGTGCAAGGTCAAGCAATGTATCTTTTGTAACAAGTGTATTTGCTAAAGAGCTGTATTGACTTGTTATTTCAGGTTTATAATTCTTTTCTAAAAAATCGAAAGTTTCTTGATATTTTTTATTTGTAATTAATGCTTTTGCATAGTCGCTTAAAAAGTAAGGAAAATTTTTACTATGGGAGAAATCTTTTTGAATTTCTGTTATTAATTTAGTCTTTTCTTCAAGGTCATTTGTTTTTCTCATAGCAGTAAATTTTTCCATCAATAAATTGTCATTGGATGGATATTTTTCATTCAGCAATTTTTTAAATTTAGCACCATTTTCTGCATCTTTAATTCTTTCATACCAAGTTGCTAATAATGAATATTGAGATTCTGTAAGGTTGGGCATTTCAGCAAGCTTTTCCAATTCGGGTTTTATTTTGTCTTTTGCATTAACGGGGTCAATGGCATTTAGAGAAAGGACATAACTATTTAGAAATTCAGTTTTAATATTTGGATTAGCGGCAAAATCTTTTTCAAAAAGTAAAATTGCTTTTTCTTGGTCTCTTGCTAAGTCAATATAGGCGATCCACGTTGAGTAAGACGTTGCTAAAGCCGCATCTGCTCCCGGAAGTAATTTACTATCTTTCCCTGATAGTTGAATTACATATCCTTTGCCATCATTATTATCTGCTTTTTCTCCATCTTTAAACACAATAAATAAACCAAGAGCTGAATCAGATGGGGCAACTGTAAATGTATTTGAATTAATCGTGTATTCGGAAGTTGAATAAAGGTCTTTACCATATTCATAAACAAAAGCTTTCACTTCCTTTGAACTTTCTAATTTTGTGCCTTTTGCATCATAATTAATTGTAATTTTTTGATTGGGAGTAGGTTTTTCCGGACTGAAACTGAAATTTTTTGATTGCGCATTTGTTAAAATTGCTGCAAATAAAAATAATAATAAGAACCTTGTTTTCATTTATACCCCTTTTAATAAAATAATCTGACTAAATTATCACATTTTCCCCCATAATGTAAACCTAAAAAATAGGGAAGTATTGTTTTTTTTACAGCGGGAGGGAGATCATAGTTCCGCTATCTGATTTCTTCTCTACTTTGAGCTAAATATAAAGAGAGCCGATTTTTGGTGGGATAGTGCCTCAGCTTAAGAAAATCCTTTCCATTTTTATTTAAATTTCGGTTTGAGAAGAGTAAGATATAATAAGAAGTTATGGAAAATACTTTGCAGTGATTACAGTAAATAATAAATAAGTTTATTAAAAATGATTACCAACCATCACCCAGGAAGTTATCGATGGTCAGTAATCACTTAACAATAATTTTTCAGATTATTCCGGCTCTACAATTCTAAATGAATGTGTAATTGGCATTGCTTTTTCTAACATAGCAGTTACGCTGCAATATTTTGTTTGTGATAAATCAATTGCTCTTTCAACATCTTTTTCATTTATCCCTTTACCAAAAAAAACATATTCAATATGAATTTTGGTAAATACCTGCGGATGGGAATCTGCTACATCAGCTTCAAGATTAATTTCAAAACCATCGATTTTAATTCTCTTTTTCTGAAGAATAGCTGTTACGTCACTTCCTGTGCATCCACCGAGTGCAACTAATAATAGTTCTTTTGGTCTTGTTGCTCCGTTACTACCGCCAAAATTCTCCGGTCCATCCATCATCACCCAATTATTTGAATCTGCTTTACCTGCGAATGTAATTCCTTGTACTTGTTTTACAAAAGCTTTTTTCGTGCTCATAGTTCACTCTTATGTTTTTATTACCTATAAGATAGAAATAATCGTAAAAAGATTCAGAAAAAGGATATTTAGTTTTTATTATTCAGATTAATTTTTATATTCGTTTAATAAAATATTAGAGCGATGAAACTAAAGCCACTTATACCGAAATCGGAAGCCAGAAAGATGGCAGTTAAAAGAAGGAGTGAATTATCTCCTGCCGATATAAAAACAAAAACTAATTATATAATTGAGAGATTATTAAAATTAGATGATTTTGTTCATGCGCGAACTGTATTCATTTATCTTGCAAGCAGAAGCGGTGAAGTGGAAACACGTAAATTAATTGATAATATGGAAGGGTGGGGAAAAACCATCATTATCCCTAAACTCAGTAAATCGAATAAAAAATTCAAACGCTCGAATTTTATGGGATGGGATCATATAGTAAAAAATAATGAAGGTTACTACGAGCCGATAGTTGGAATCGACGAAGAGCTGACCGATATAGATTTATTTATTGTCCCGGCATTAGCAATTTCGGTTCTTGGTCAAAGAGTAGGATACGGTGGCGGTTATTATGATAATCTACTTAAGAATATTCGTGCTCCTAAAATAGCCCTCGCTTTCGAGTTCCAAATATTCGAAAATATCGAAACTGATGTTCATGATGTAAGGATAGATAGAATTGTAACTGAAAGAAGAATAATAAACTCACGCGAACCGCAAAAAAGAGCTTTGGAGCTTCTTTAAGTTTTCTAATGGAAGATAATAATAACTCTTTTATAGATTTCAATTCGCTTGATGATTCTACTCCAAGTAATAATCAATTTAAAAATCAGTTTAATATAACTCCAAGAAAAGTACTTGCACGCTCCAATAATGATATTATTATTTCGGGTACTTGTTCCGGATTTGCTGCTTATCTTAACATCTCTCCATTAATAGTAAGAATCACTGCAATAATATCGGTGTTTTTTGGCGGCTGGGGTTTAATTATCTATTTGATTTCTGCTTTAATACTCCCCATAAATAGGATTTATATTCCTCCCGATGAAATAGAAATAGACGAAATTAATGAGGGGAAAATAAAATCACTTGTTGCAGGTTTACTTATTTTTGCAGGTCTTTATACTGTATTAAATAAGTTTCATCTTAGTTTTGTAGTTAATCCCAATTCATATTCATGGAATATTTTTATACCGTTTGCGTCAATAGCCATTGCAATATTAATTAGCAGAAATAATCGAGGCGAAGAAATTACTTTTCCTGAAGAAAAAGTTCATCTAACAAAATCATATTCTAATAAATACTTACGAGGAGTGTGCGGCGGACTTGCACTTTACTTCGATCTGAAACCCGAAATCATTAGGGCTTTTTTTGTTCTTATTACTTTTATTACAGCAGGACTAGGGATTGTAATTTATTTGATGCTCGATTTCGGTATGGAGAGAAATAATGAATAGGAAAAGAATTGTTTCGATCTCCTTATTCTTATTTGGGTTTTTGATGATTTCTAATCTCTTTATAAAATTTTATCTAAGTTTTTATGAAATAACGGCAATTACATTTCTGGTTTATGGCTTAACAAGCATCTTCTACGGATTTAAATTTGGGAATAGGGGAATAATATTTCTCTCCTCGGTAACTTTTTTAACCGGAATATTTTTATTGGTTTTAGAGAATGCACATTTAATAAATACACGTGGGATTTATCTAACGGGAACACTTTTTATTCTCGGAAGTGGGTCGCTGATGTTATTTATATATGATAGCAAAATAAAAATATTTCTTACTGTATCACTTACTTTAATAGCTTTGAGTTTCGCTTCGATATTTTTACTCGACATCAATTATATTAAATCGATAGTGGAATTTACAGACAGGATTATGTCTGTAATCTATCCATACTTTTTAATAGCACTCGGATTATTTCTACTTACGGGTAGTTTTACCAAGGAGTAAATTGCCCGATCTGAAACTCGTTTCACCTGTTGGTTGCTCTGACCCGGCAGCAGGTTCTTTTGTAATTACAACATATTCGATATTGCTGAATGGAAAATCGGGTAATGTATTTAACGGTATATATTTCGATCCTGTTTGTGGAGCGAAAAGAGCAGCGGAAACATATTTCCCTTTATTCTGCCACCAAAGTTGATAACTTTCATCACCTTTAATCGAAGGCAGATCATTTAATTCCAATATTCCTTTTTGCTGGGCTGATGTAAGATATAATTTTACATATCCTCCAAAACTTGGATTTACGTTTGGAACATCTATTATTGTTAAGTCTTTCAATTTTAGGAAATCTAAAATGGGAGTATTCTCACGAGCAAACTCATCTTTATTTCTAAGTTCGTTTCGTAAAGATTTTATCTCTTCACTCATTGAATCGACTTTTGTATTTAAGTCGTTAGTCCAAGAAAAACTAAAATAACCGAGTATGATAAAAAGAACTAAAGAAAGTAAAATAGCTAACCAACTTACAACAGAAGAGGATGTAGGTTTATCTACTGTTTTATTCTTTGATTCGAGCGTATTATGCTGAGGCGAAAAAAGAGATGAGGGTGAATCACCTATCTGTGGCATAGTCTTTCTTCCACTTGTTTTATTTGATGTTTTCGTTTCTTTATTTTCAAGCGGTTCGGGTTTTGATTCAGAGGATGATATTGGTTCTTCAGAACGATAGATTGTCTCACCTTTAAATTCATTCATTCTATTTTTAGGCGCTTCATCTTCTGTGTAATGAATCTTTGTAGCAAACGATTTTGTATTCCTAATATTAGGAACATCATCAATCTGCGTTAAAGTCTTTTTTCTTTCTTCTTTTATTATTGATTTGCTCTCTCCCTGGAGACTAATAAGTTTTTTAGCAACTTTGTCTTTTAGAATAGGGTCAGGTTTTTCAAGATCCAAAATTGCAGGAACCATAGCAATAATATTTTGCAATTCACTCAATTCATTTTCAGGGAGTTGACCGCCGGAACGGATATAATCCTTGAATTGAATAAAATTTTCTTTATCCATACAGCCACATGAAAAAGCTGCTATCATTTCGTGAATTGCTTGTTCTGCCATTTTACTCTTTTATTAAAAAATCTCTTAAGTTATATAACGCCATCATAATTTTATGCCGCACAGTTTCCAATGGTACATTTAATTTTTTAGAAATTTCGGAAACCGTGAAACCTTCATAATAAGCTAAGTGAAGGACATATTTTTGTGAGTCAGTCAATTTTGATAAAGCATTTTCCATTTTAGGACGAATGCTCATTACAGTTTCAAAATCCAAGCTATCTATATCGCGCTGAAATGTGGGAATAATAAAATAGTCTTCATATTCAGCATCATAAGGGGATAAAGTAGAATTTGAATTGCGATTTCTTCTGAGGTTATCAATTGCTTTATTTCGAGCGAGTGTTACAAGCCATGTATAAACATTACCCGTAGCAAAATCGAATTGATCGATCTTCTGCCATACAACTACAAATAGGTCAACTAACAACTGCTCGGCAGTTGCCTCATCGGGAGATATTTTTTTAATGACGGTGTAAAGTAGCGATGAATAGCGGTCATATAATTCTTCTAAAGCCCGCGATTCTAACCGTGCTATCTCCTGCATTAATTCCAGATCATTTAGATTTTTGTATTTGTTCAATATCTTATAGAATTAAATGGTGAACGATCAAACCTATTATTAATAGCAAAAATAAACAAATTCTTTACAAAATTCGTACATAATTTTAAAGTTTCCGCTTGTTTTTAGTATATTTTCACACTTTAATAATAATTGTATGGCAAAAATGAGATCCAACGAAATAAGAAATGAGTTTTTCGAATTTTTTAAAGAGAAAAACCATAAAATAGTGCCAAGTGCACCAGTAGTTCCTTATGATGATCCAACTCTTCTTTTTACAAATGCCGGAATGAATCAATTCAAAGACGTTTTTCTTGGTACTGGAAAAAGAGATTATAAACGTGCAGCTGATACGCAAAAATGTATTCGTGTGAGTGGCAAGCATAATGATCTCGAAGAAGTAGGTTACGATACTTATCACCATACATTTTTTGAGATGCTTGGTAATTGGTCTTTTGGAGATTATTATAAAGAAGAAGCAATTATGTGGGCTTGGGAAATATTGACTGAAAAATTTAAACTCCCGAAAGAACGTTTATTCGCTACCGTGTATCGTACAGATGATGAAGCGTATGAACTTTGGAAAGCAAAAACAGACATTAATCCGGCACATATCTTAAGATTCGATGAAAAAGATAATTTCTGGGAAATGGGGGAGACCGGTCCTTGCGGTCCTTGCTCGGAAATACATATTAATCTTGCTGATGATTATGATAATCCTTCATATGTAAATGCAGGTACTGCAGATTGTATAGAAATATGGAATCTTGTTTTTATTCAATATAATCGTGATGAAACCGGGAAGCTGAATGATCTGCCTTCGAAGCATGTTGATACAGGAATGGGTTTTGAAAGATTATGCGCAGTAATGCAGGGTAAAAAATCGAATTACGATACAGATGTATTCACTCCATTGATTTCGCAAATCGAAAAAGTAAGCGGAATTAAATATGAAAATGAAACTGATATGATTTCGATGCGAGTAATCGCTGATCACGTAAGGGCATTAACATTTGCAATTGCAGATGGAGCTATGCCCGGCAATGAAGGACGCGGTTATGTGCTTAGACGATTATTAAGAAGAGCTGCTCGATACGGTAGGAAATTAAATCTTACCGAACCGTTTATGTATAATTTGATAAATGTATTAGTTGAAAATATGTCGCATGTATTTCCGGAATTAAAATCGAATCAAGGCAATATAGAAAAAATTATAAAAGCAGAAGAAGAAAGTTTTAATAATACTTTGGACCGTGGTATAGAATTATTTGAAATTATCTCATCAAAGCCCGAAGTAAAGAAAACGAATATTATTCCGGGTGAAGATGCTTTTAAGTTGTATGATACATATGGATTCCCTTTTGATCTTACGAGTGTAATGGCACGTGAAAAGGGTATGAATATTGACGAGGCGGGATTTAATAAATTTATGGAAGAACAAAAAGTAAGAGCACGTAAATCGACTAAGGAGAAACTTGCAGGCGGTGCTACTTTATCAGAAAAACTTGCTGAATTAAATTTAAATTCTGATACACCAACTCAATTTCTCGGTTATGAAGAATTATCTTCAGAGGCTGAAGTAATTTATGCAACAGAGATCGAAGAAAATAAAATTGTGATTCTTGATCGAACACCATTCTATGCAGAATCGGGGGGACAGGCAAGCGATACAGGTACTTTATCTATTAATGGAAATACATTTACAGTAATAGATTTAGTAAAAATTCAAAATCAATTTGTGCATGTTTTAGAATCAGCTAAAAATGTAAAAATTGAAAAAGGAATGAAAGTAACGGCAAAAGTGGATGCAAAACGAAGATGGAATATAATGCGCAATCACTCGGCTACACATTTTCTTCACGCAGCTTTACGCACCGTTCTTGGTGCACACGTTCAGCAGGCAGGTTCTTATGTTGGACCGGATCATCTCCGTTTTGATTTTACTCATTTCGAGAAAGTAAAACCGGAAGAATTAAAAGAGATTGAATTAATAATTAATGAAAAACTTCGCGAGAATATGCCGATGACTCATCATAAAAATACTCCATTTGAAGAAGCAAAAAAAATGGGTGCTTTGATGTTCTTTGGCGATAAATATGGAGATAAAGTAAATGTTGTTCAGTTCGGTGATTATACTTTAGAGTTTTGTGGTGGTACTCACGTTAATAATAGTAGTCAAATTGGAATACTCAAAATAATTAATGAGACTTCGATAGCAAGTGGTGTAAGAAGAATTGAAGCTGTTACAGGCGCCGGTGTGGAAAAATATATTCATGACCAGGAAGTAAAACTTGCTGATGCTGAAAATAAATTTTATTCGCTTCATGAAGAAAAAAAGAAACTCGAAAAGGAATTAGCAGAAATAAAACTCAAAGAAAAACTCGGCGGAATCGATTCAATAGTAAAATTAGGTGAAACGAAAGGCTCTTATAAAATATTTAAGTCAATTGTAACCGCCGAATCGATGGATGAATTAAAATCGATGGGTGATGAATTAAGAATGAAAATGGGAAGTGGTATTGGTCTTTTAATTTCAGCTATTGAAGAAAAAGTAGGTGTTGTTTCCGTTGTGAGTGATGATCTTATTAAAGAGAAAAAATTGTCTGCAGGTAAAATAGTTGGTGAAGTGGCAAAAGTGCTTGGTGGAGGTGGAGGTGGAAGACCTCACTTAGCTACTGCCGGAGGAAAAGATATTCACAAAATCGATGAAGCCCTTCTATTTTTTAGCGATTATGTGAGCAAATTATAATAAAAAAAGAGCTTCTCTTAGGAGAAGCTCTTTTTTAAATGGGTTACTGATATAAAAAGTTCGATTCATTTTCTAAGAATCGTTCTAAATCGCGATTATAGCAGTGAATAAGAGCTTTTGAGCTACGGATATAATTTAATGGCTTATCACATGTAGTACGGGCGAAATCGAAGCATTTCGCCTCAAACTCATTTTCACGAAATACTTCATTAACGATCCATAGATTAAGAGCATCAAGAGCTGAAATATCCCCGCCATTAATAAGATATTCAGTTGCTTTTCCAATACTCATATATTTAGGTAGGAAGAAAGGAAGAGCCCCGCTTGCATGAAGCCCATATTTTGCATGAGATAGTGAAAAATAGCTATTCTCCGAAGTAAGTCTGAAATCCGCCGCTAAAGCAGTTCCAAAAATAGGAGTAACAATACCTCCTCTGAAGGCAGTAATAAAAATCTTATTAAAATGAGATACTTTTCTAACGATATTCACTAACATATTAATTTCAATAGCTCGAATATCTGAACGGATGAATTTTGTAATAAGATGCGGAATATTTTCGTCCATCTCAATACCGGAAATTGATGAAAGAAACTTGCTATATTCTTTCGGACCGAAACAATCTCCTTCATTAATAATCATCACTCCTTTTATTTCATTGTTTTGTTCAAGTTCATCAAACCATGGAAGAAGATCGCTATTTCTCTCTGTACTTGAAAGGAGATTGAAAACATTCTTGGTAATTCTTAATATTCCAAGATTTCCTTCTGTATAACCGATCATTCCATCAAGTTCAAATCCAATCTTTGTATTTTCCATAAATCCTCCGCTAATTTTTATTAATTAACTTAAACAGCTTGTTTCGTTTTCTTTTTGCGAGTAAATAAATAAACCATTGAAGGTATTACTACAAGAGTAAGAATAGTAGAAACAATTAAACCACCAACACTTACTACACCTAATGCCATTCTCATTTCTTTTCCCGCACTTCCTATTCCTATTGCCATCGGAAGCATACCAAGTATTAAAGCTAAAGTTGACATCAAAATAGGTTTGAGTTTTGTTGGACATGCTTCAATAAGAGCTTCTTTCATATTCATTTCATTTTCTCTTACCAATTGATTTGCATAATCAAGCATTAGAATAGCATTATTTACAACAATTCCCACTAACATAATTATACCCATTAATGATGTAATACCGAATGAAATTTTAGTTATAAATAAAATTCCTATTACTCCAATCATAGCCAGTGGCATGGTCATTAAAATATAAATAGGCTGTAAGAAACTTTCCAATAAAGCAGCTAATAACATATATGTAAGGATCATCGCAAGGAAAAATGCAAATGCCATATCATTAACCATATCATTCATCATTTTAGTATTTCCGCCCCAACTGATTCTATAACCTGCTGGCAATTCTAATGATTTCAATCTTGAATCGATTTCATTTGTAACATTTCCTAAAGGAACTCCTGGCGCAGAAGCACCTGTAAACTGGATTGATGTAAATTTATCTCTATGAAGGATTTTAGTAAATCCACGTGTATAATTAATGTCGCATAATTGAGCTAATCTATAAACTACACCTTTAGAAGAAACAACAGGTATATTGCCAATCTTTTCAGGTGTATCGACTGCATTATCATTCATCGTAACTGTTATGTCGTATTCGTTTCCCGATTCACGGTATTTAGATGATTCCAAACCTTCAACTGAAGCACGCATTGTATACGCAATTTCTTGCTCGGTTAATCCTACATCAGCTAATAATTCGCGTTTTGGTTTGATTGTTATTTCTGGTTTACCTGCACGTGATGAATTATCAAAATTTATCAGACCCGGAACGTCTTTTAATTTGTCAATAATTACAACTTTTAATTCTTCTAATTTTGAAATATCCTGCCCTTGTAAAAACAACTGAATAGGAGAACCGCCCTCACCCATTTCAGAACCGGTAGCGACAGTAATTGAAGCATTAGGCACAGAGGCTAAATCTTTAATAAACTGTGAAATCATTTCATTTAATGATACATCTCTTTGATTAGCATCAGAAAGCTCTATATCCATCCTCGCCATATTAGTACCTGTATTAAGATCACTTATTTTGCCAAGAGTAGTAAGCATCTGTTTTACTTCGGGATGCACTTTTATTTTATTTTCTATCACTTTTAATACATCGGCAGTTTCAGTTAAATTATATCCTTCGGGTAGTTCCACTTCAACCTTGATCTTACCATCATCAGCGGCCGGAGAAAATTCAAATCCAATCTTAGGTCCTAATGTTGCCATTACGATAAAGAATAATAAAAATGAACCCGCTACAATAAGTGCGGCTCTCTTTTTATTTTTAAGTGAAGCGGTTAATAACGATTTGTATTTAGCATCCCAAGAATCATAAATTCTATTTAATCGGGCAGCAATTTTCCCTTCTTTCTCGTTTTTACCTAACATTAATGAAGCAAGCATTGGTGTTAGAGTAAAGGAGAATACCAATGAAAATAGAGTAGCATAAGTTGCAGCCAAAGCTAATTCGCGTAAAAACATTCCTACCATAGAAGACATTGTTGCGATCGGAAGGAATACTACGAGGTTAGTCATTGTTGAAGCTAAAACTGCAACAGTTACTTCATTTGTACCTATCAGTGCGGCATCTTTATTATTCTTACCGAGTGCTTTATGCCTGAATATATTCTCCAATACTACCACAGAGTTAGCCACAAGAACACCGATGGTAACTGAGATACCCATCAACGTCATCATATTAAGAGTAAGTTTGGTCAATTGGAAAAATAAGAATGTAGATATAATTGCCGCAGGCATAGTTATAGCCACAATCATTGTTGATCTTAAGTGTGTAAGGAATATTAATAATACGATAGCTGTAAATATTACACCAAGAATAATATTCCCCATTGTATCATCAACAGTAGAACGAATATATGTCGTATGATCAGTTACCACTTCCAAATTAGCACCTTGCGGAAGAAGTTGTTTGATTTCGGGAAGACGCGATCTTATTTCATCTGCAATTTCAACTGCATTGCCTTCTTGGCTTTTAATTAGACCAAGACGAACAACATTTTCATTTCTTACATTATCTTTAACGTTATAATAGACCGCTCTCTGACGAATATCTTTTCCTGAATCTTCCACTTTTGCAAGTTGCGAAAGTTTTTTATTACCGAATGGTGTAGGGATTAAGAGATCACGAATCGATTGCAAGCTATGAAATTCACCATCTAAACGAACTGTAAATTCCTGATCGTTAATTTGAAAATAACCGCCAGGTAAATTCATATTATGCATCTGCAATATTGAAAGAAGCTGCGGTAGCGAAATAAAGTTTTCATAAACCTCTTTATTATTAAGTACCACCCTTACTTCACGTTCTTGTCCTCCAGTGATATTAACTTTAGCTACCCCCGGGACTTGAGAAAATCTATCTTTCAATAACTTATCTGCAATTTCATATAATTCGCGCGGGTCTTGATCGCCACTTAAAGCTATTTCAAGAATCGGGAATCCTCTTATATCAACCTTTTGAACAATCGGTTGCTTAGCGTCAGTCGGAAGATCATTTAATATCTCATCTACTTTATCTTTTACTTCTTGATTTGCAATATCAACACCTTTAGCGAGATTGAATTCCATAATAACAATAGAAACGCCATCAAGAGAATAAGATTCTACTCGCTCAATCTGACTTACGGTAGAAACCGCATCTTCAATTTTTTTCGTTATAAGTGTTTCAACTTCTTTAGGTCCGGCACCCGGATAAACAGTATTAATTGTTACGTAAGGTATTTCCACATCGGGCATTTGATTAAGATTAAGTGTGAAATACGCAATTGCACCAAAAATGATAAAGACGAGAATTGCCATCGTCATCATTATGGGGCGGTCAATCGATATTTTTGCTAATGACATATTTTCCCCTATTGAATCACTTTTACTTTCGTGTCGTTTTGTAATTGCGAAACACCTTTTACTATCAATCGGTCGCCTGATTTAAGTCCGTTGGAAATTTCAAATTCAATTCCACTTTCGTTTTTTACGGTAACATATCTTTTTTCAGCTTTTTCGCCATTTAGTAGGAATATATATTCTCCTTTTTCATCGTTTTTTAATAAATGACGAGGAACAGAGAGTGCTTTATTATTTTCATAAGTAACAATTTTTATTTCAGCTGTTACACCGATTTTAATCTGGTTGCCTGCATTATCAAATTCTACTTCAGCATAGAAAGCTTGATGAGCAGGGTCCATACCAAGAGATATCTCTACTACTCTTCCATTATAAGTTCTTTCTTCAATAGTGGCTGTAGCTTTCATTCCTACTCTAATCTGGTTTATTTCACTTTCTGTTACCCAAACCTTAGCGCGCACCTTATATGTTTGTGCAATAGTTAATAGTGGAGTTTCGCTTTTAACATTATCGCCGACTTTCACTTGAATATCAGAAATAATTCCATCGAAAGGTGCTTGAATATATAGCATCTGTTTTAATTGTTCATAATTTCTTTTATCCACAAAATATTTTGTTTCGGCTCCATCGAAAGCCGCCTGCGAAGTCTCACCTGATTCTAACAGTACTTTCAATCTTTCATAAGTTTTTTTAGAATTTTCATATCCTGCTTTTGCCTGCTCAAAACTTAGCGCCGGAGCATCGGAAGGAAATTCTATAAGTATTTGATCTTTTTTTACAGATGCGCCGATTGAGGTGTTAATTTTTTCTATTCTGCCTCCAACTAAAGCGCCAAGTATTGTTTGCTTCACACCATACATTTTACTAAAGAAACTTAATTCCTTTATAAAATCAGTTTCTTTCAATTCTTGCACGGAAACAGGAATTCCATCTACATTTTGAAGTTCGCTCATACTCTTAGATTTTTCATCACCGCCACATGCATAAGCTATTAATGAAATGCCTGCTATGAGAATAATTAATTTTAATAATTGTTTCATATCTATTTCCCTTTATTTTAAATTCTTGTTTATGTAATCGATATATTTTTCATCCAAATTTCCGGTCAATTGTTCTAAATTAGAAATGGCAATTTTGTAATCGTAAATCGATTGAATTCTATTAACTTTAGCGGTGCTTAGTTCTAAATCAGCATTCTTAATCTCTAATTGTGTTCCTGTACCTTCTTTATAGCGAGTATTGGCAATAGAATAAGCTTTCTCTGCAAGTTTTACATTTCTTTCAATTGCGTTTATTTGGGAACGTACTTGGGTTAACTCTATTAATTTGCTTTTCACTTCTTTGGTAAGAAATTCTTGAGTTAATGCTAATCTTTCATCGGTTTGTTTAGTAGCTATTACAGCTTGCTCTACTTTTCGTGAAGTACGAGTGCCTCTAAATAAATTCATAGAAAAACTTAAGCCAACTATCGAAGAATTATATGTGTTAAATTTCCAATCATCGGATGAGCCGGCATAACTATAATTACCAAAAGCAGTTAGCATTGGCCAGTAGTCAGCTCTTTCGATAGCAATCATCTCTTCATCAACGTTTCTTTTTATCTTTAGTGTATTTAGCTCAAAATTGCGTGTAACAGCTTGATTAATTAAAATCTCTTCTTCTGGCAAAAGCGTTTCTTCATAAGTGATTTTACCGGTAATTTCGATTTCTTTGTTTTGATCTATACCAAGCAAAAGTTTAAGTCCGCTCTTTGCTTCAAAAACTGCTTTTTGCAGATCAATCACTTTGGGTCTTAGATTCTCGACTTGAACTTCCACCTGCAAAAGATCGTATTCGGAAACAAGTCCCTGCTTGTAATAAGCTTTTACATTCTCAAGATTTTCTTCGGCATTTTTTAGGCTCGCATCCAAAATAGTAAGTAGTTCTTTTGCAAGCAACGTGCCATAGAATGCTTTATTAACATCAAGCAAAGTTTTTGAGGTAACTGCCTTAAGATTTTCTTTTGATAGATCGAGGTAGATTTGAGAAGCGCCAATACCTCTGAAAACGGCAGAATTAAATAGAATCTGAGTTACCTGGATTGTTGATTCAAAACTATTAGTTTGCGAAAAAGATTGTAGTTTGGATCCCATCGGCAAAAATTTACTTTCATCGCGTGGGAGAAGACCCTCATCAAATAAAATTGAATAAGAAGCGTTGCCGAGCATTGAAGCAAAATCGGGGAATGCCATCATCGGTTTTTTAATAAAATGATTTAACGATGCTGTTAAATCAACCGAAGGAAGCGCATATCCAAATGCCTCGCTAACGGCAGCTTCTCCTTTTTTAATATCCAAGAGAGCTATCCTGATATCCTTATTATTTTCCAGCGCCTTATAAACAGCGTCATCAAGTGTATAAACCGTTTTTTGCGAAAAAATCGTCATCGGTATCAACAATATGAATAGCAATTCAATAATGGGTTTGTTCAGTTTCATATTTTCCCTTTCTACATATAATAAATTAATTTTTTTATTTAATCCAAACAGATTTTATATTAACAAATTCCTTAATTCCGTAATGAGAAAGCTCTCTTCCGAAACCCGATTTTTTAATTCCACCGAATGGGAGACGCGGGTCGCTTTTTACGTTCCCATTTATGAATACAGAACCCGATTCAATCTCACCTGCAATCTCTTTCGCGAGATTGATGTCATTAGTCCATATAGAAGCCCCTAAACCAAATGGAGAACTGTTGGCTATTCTTATAGCATCATTTACACCTTCTGCTTTTATAAGAGAAGCAACCGGACCAAAAATTTCATCATCATAAGCCGGCATTCCGGGCTTAAGGTTATCTAATATTGTGGGGGAATAAAAATATCCTTCTAAATCTAAGATTTCTCCACCAGTTACTACATTCGCCCCCATCTCAATTGATTTCTTTACTTGAGTATCGAGTTCAATTAATAAGTCTTTCCGTGCAATAGGACCAAGTTCAGTTTGGTAATCCATAGGATCACCAATTTTCACTTTTTCCATCTTTAGACGAAATATATCTCGGAATTGTTCATAAATTTTTTCTTCTACAATAAAGCGCTTAGAAGCAATACAGCTTTCGCCATTATTTATTAGTCGTCCTTTCACAGCGGCTTCGGCAGACAATTCAATATCAGCGTCATTAAGAACAATAAATGGATCGCTTCCGCCAAGTTCGAGCACTGATTTTTTTAAGTTTTTTCCCGCTCTTGAAGCCACTTGCATACCTGCGGCTTCGCTTCCTGTTAACGTTACTGCTTTTACTAACTGATTATCGATAACGGAATCAACAAGTGAAGAACCAATTAAAAGTGTTTTGAAAGTTCCTCTAGGGAATCCGGCATCACGAAAAATCTCTTCGATTGCAAGTGCTGACATAGGAACATTTGATGCATGTTTTAGTAAACAGGTATTACCAGCCATCAAAGCGGGGGACGCGAATCTGAATACCTGCCAGAATGGAAAATTCCACGGCATTAATGCTAATATTACTCCAAGCGGATCAAATCGTATATAACTTTCTGAAGCATCAGTAATTACTTTTTCTTCTTTTAAGATTGTTTCTGCATTCTCGGCATAATATTCCGCAACGAGTGCACATTTTTCTACTTCTGCAACTGCCTGCGAAATCGGTTTACCCATTTCAAGAGAAAGTATCTCGCCATATTTTTTGCTTTTTTCTTTAAGAATAGTTGCTACATAAAGCATCAACTTTTTTCTTTCAGCGAAAGATGTTTTTCTCCAATCTTTAAAGCATTCATTTGCTCTATTTACACATTCATTAATATCTTCGATATTAATAGGTGTAAACTCTTTTATTAGTTTTCCGTTAAAAGGATTAATTGTTTGTATGGACATATAAATCCTATTTAGATAATCTAAAATATAAATTTTAATAGAAATTATGTAGTAAAAGGGAATTATATTGTTTTACCATATTAAAAAAATTTATTAAGTTCATAAATGGTTTATAAACTTTAATAAGATAAAGGCGTTATAAATGGCAAAAACCCGCATACCTAAGACGTTTATTATTGATACTAACGTCATGTTGCATGACCCCACCTGTATAAATCAATTTGAAGAAAATGATATAGTAATTCCTTTAGTTGCAATTGAGGAACTTGATCATTTTAAAAGGGGAAGCCAAGTAATAAATTTGAATGCAAGGCAGTTTGCTCGCACTTTAGATTCTCTTACCGGCGATGCAATTTTTAATGGTGGTGTTTCTCTCGGTAAAGGAAAGGGAAAAGTAAGAATTGCTATCTTTAAAGGACTTTCTAAAGATATTCAAAATGTATTTAGAGAGGATAATGTTGATCACCGTATTCTTAGTGCCGCCTACGATTTATATACAAAATCAAAAGGGAAAAAACCGGTAATTCTTGTTACTAAAGATGTAAATCTTCGTATGAAAGCAAAAGCACTTGGCATTCCCGCAGAAGATTACACTACCGATAGAGTTGTAAATGCAGATGAATTATATAGCGGTAAAGATTTTGTAGAAAATTTTGATGATGATACATTACAACATTTTTATTCTCCCCCTTATGAAGTTCCTGCTAAAGGAATAATGAAAAAAATCAAAAAAGAATTTGTACCGAATAAATATTTTATAATGCGTAATGCAAACCGTTCGGTACTTTCTGTTCTCGATAGCGAAATGGAATCTTTTAAGAAGATCGATAAACAGATTGTTTATGGAATTAAACCCCGTAACGCTGAGCAGACCTTTGCTATCGATGCATTAATAAATAATGATATACCATTAGTTACTTTAACCGGAAAAGCGGGGACAGGAAAAACTTTATTGGCTCTAGCATCAGCATTAGCAGTAAGGAAAAGTTATAGACAGATTTATATAGCGCGTCCGGTAGTGCCATTAAGTAATAAAGATATTGGATTCCTTCCGGGAGATGTGGAAAGTAAATTAGCCCCATATATGCAGCCACTCTGGGATAATCTAAAAGTAATTCAAGATCAGTTTCCCGAAGCAGACAAAAATCACCAGGCAATTAACAGTATGATTAAAGAGGATAAATTAGTAATTGAGCCTCTTAGTTATATTAGAGGAAGAAGTCTACAAAGAATATTTTTTATTGTCGATGAAGCCCAAAACCTAACTCCTCATGAGATTAAAACTATTATTACACGCGCCGGAGAAGGGGCTAAATTAGTCTTAACCGGGGATATATATCAGATCGATCATCCATATCTGGATGCTGAATCTAATGGACTTTCTTATTTAATTGACCATTTTAAAGGGCAAAAATTATACGCTCACATTAACCTTGAAAAAGGAGAACGTTCCGAATTGGCGGAACTTGCAAGTAATCTATTATAGAAAAAAATGAAAAAATTCCTTTTTAAACAGTTTGAAGAAATGACCCCTAATGACTACCAAGAAATTGGTTTCAAATCGGGTCTTGAGATTCACCAGCAATTATTGACAACTAAAAAATTATTTTGTAGATGTCCCGCAGGAAAATATTCGGAAGTTTATGATGCTGAAATTATCCGGCACATGAGACCAACTCTTTCCGAGCTTGGTGAGTATGACGGTACAGCGCTCATGGAGTTCAAAACAAAAAAAGATATTACTTACAGAATTAAGAGAGAGACCGTCTGCACTTATGAGATGGATGATACTCCCCCATTTTTAATCAATAATGATGCGCTTGATATAGCCCTTACCATCGGACTATTAATGAACTGTGCGATAGTTGATGAACTTCATATTGCACGTAAACAGTATTTGGATGGGAGTATACCAACCGGATTCCAGAGGACTGCAATTTTTGGGCTCAATGGAGAGATACCTTTCAAAGGTAGGACTATCTCTATAACTCAGATGTCGATCGAGGAGGATTCGTGCCGTGAAGTATCAGATCAAGGACATTCGAGAATATATCTAACCGATCGCCTTGGAATGCCATTGATAGAAACTGTAACAGGACCTGAAATGCTCACCCCACAGGAAGTAGCACAGGTTGCACATATTTGCAGTCGTCTCGTTAGAAGCACTCAATTGGTAAGGCGTGGAATAGGCGCTGCTCGTGAAGATGTAAATGTAAGTGTTGAAGGTGGAACTCGTATCGAAATTAAAGGCGTTCCTAAAATCGGGAGAATCCCGCTTCTTACATATAATGAAGCAATGAGGCAATGGAATCTTTTACGTCTCCGTGATGAATTAAATAAAAGGGGAATCACTAAAGATACTTTCAACTCAAAATCGGAAGACGTTACCAAGGTAATTAAGAAAACTGATTACCTTCCATTACGAAATGCGATTGATGAAGGAAATATAGTTAAGTGTGTTGTGTTAAAAGGATTCACAGGATTATTACATTGGCAAACGCAAACTGATACATATTTCTCTCGTGAGATTTCAGATCGTGTAAGAGTAATAGCATGTCTTACAAAAATCCCTAATATTATTCATTCAGATAGCAAAGGGGATAATATATCTTCGGCTGAATGGAGCAATATTAAGAAATCCGTAAACGCAACGGATAACGATACTCTTGTATTGGTTTGGGGAAGTGAGCAGGATACAGAAACTGCCATTAAAGAAATTAATATTAGAGCGAAAGAGGCAACAATTGGAGTGCCCTCGGAAACAAGGCAGGCTCTTAGAGATGGAACAAATGGTTTTGAAAGAATTCTCCCCGGTGCAGATAGAATGTACCCTGATACTGACCTTCCACCAACTCAAATCAAAAGAGAAAAATTAGATAAGCTTAGTAAAAATATACCTGAAAGATTTTGGGATAGGGAAGAGTGGTATTACAAACTCGGAATTCCAAAAGACGTAATTCCGGATCTCGCAATCTCTAAGTTTGCTGATCTTTTTAAATATCTAGTCGTAGAACTAAATATTAATCCTACTTTAGCAGCTGTTACTTTAATCCAATTTCCAAAACGATTAAAGAAGAAAAAATTAGATATAAGTCTCATGGATGAAAAGATGATTCTAAGGATATTTAAGACATACCGTGAAGGGATATTACCAAAGGATTCAATACTTACGGCATTAGAATTATCGATTAAAAAAGGGAAATATTATCCTGAAATGCTGCCGAGACCTGCAACAATTAAAGAAGCTAAAATGTTAATCGAAGAATGCAGTACCGAACTTACGAGAGTTAAGATAAGGGACTTTAAGAATGCAAAAAAGATTATTATGAGTCAAGTAATGGAACAACTCCGTATGAAAATTGATGCTGCAATAGTTTATAATTATGTTACAAAAATAGAGGTATAAATGAGACCCGGTAGAACAATATTTCTTTTGCTATTAATAGCAGTTATTGGCATTCAATTCGTCCCAATAGAAAAGACAAATCCACCTGTAACTGATGAGATTAAAGCACCCGAAGAAGTAATGAAAGTCTTGAAAAAATCGTGTTATGACTGCCATTCTAATGAAACAAAGTGGCAATGGTATAGCAAAGTTGCACCTGTTTCATGGTTAGTAGCCGATGACGTTGAAAAAGGGAGAAAGCATCTCAATTTCTCTACTTTTGAATCTTTGGATACAAGTGTAAAATATAAAAAGAAAGATGAAATCTTAGAGGAAGTACAAAGTGGTGATATGCCGCTTAAGATTTATTTGTGGATGCATCCCAGCTCAAGTCTCGAATTGCCACAAAAAGCGACAATTGAAAAATGGGTTACAGGTAAATCGAGAATGCTTAACTAAGTTGGAATAATTAGATTAATATTCAAGGATTTCGTAAATTTGGAGTAAGTATCCAAATAAAAAGTCAATTTATTGAAAAGTTTAAGAAAAAAGAGATAAAGGAAAGAAAAAATGGCTGAAACAAAAAAGTATAGTTACTCGGAGCTTGACGAAACCGAAATACGAGAATGGCTTGAATCATTAGAGTATGTACTACAAACGGGCGGACCGGAGAAAGTAAAAGCACTTCTTCATGACCTCGATATGTATGCTCACGAAGCAGGAGTAGAACTCCCTTTTACAGCGAACACACCATATATAAATACAATTACAAAAGAAAAACAATCTCCATTCCCGGGCGGAAGAGAAATAGAAAGAAGAATCAAAAGCTTAATTCGTTGGAATGCCATGGCAATGGTAGTAAGAGCAAATAAAGAAGAACCGGGTATCGGCGGGCATATATCGACTTATGCTTCTGCGGCTACTTTATACGAAATTGGTTTTAATCATTTTTTCAAAGGAAAAGATGATAATCGAGATGGTGATATAATCTATTTTCAGGGACATGCCTCACCGGGTATTTATGCTCGTGCATTCTTAGAAGGGCGTATTTCAAAAGAATTATTAGAGAATTTTAGAAGAGAATTAAAACCGGGAGGCGGACTTTCATCATATCCTCACCCATGGTTAATGCCTGATTTTTGGGAATTTCCTACTGTTTCAATGGGTCTCGGTCCAATTATGGCAATCTATCATGCACGTTTCAATCGTTATTTGGAAGATAGAGGATTAAAACAACCGAGTGATCAGAAAGTATATGCGTTTCTTGGCGATGGCGAAACTGATGAACCAGAAACTTTAGGTGCTATTTCTCTTGCGGCTCGTGAAAAATTAGACAACCTGATTTTTGTAATTAACTGTAATCTTCAACGCCTTGATGGTCCTGTAAGAGGAAATGGAAACATAATTCAAGAATTGGAAAGAAATTTCCGAGGTGCAGGCTGGAACGTAATAAAAGTAATCTGGGGCAGCGATTGGGATTCTTTACTCGAAGCCGACAAAACCGGACTTTTGGTAAGAAGAATGAATGAAATGATTGATGGCGAATCCCAAAATCATATCGTTAAAGATGGTAAATATATTCGCGAAAGCTTCTTCGGTAAGTATCCTGAACTTTTAGAATTAGTAAAAGATTATTCTGATGAGCAGTTAGAGAAAATGAAAAGAGGTGGGCACGATCCACTTAAAGTATTTGCTGCCTATAAAGCTGCAAATGAGCATAAAGGACAGCCGACTGTAATTCTTGCAAAGACAGTAAAAGGTTATGGACTTGGTGAAGCAGGCGAAGGTAAAAATGTTACTCATCAGCAGAAAAAACTCAATGATGAAGAATTAAAAGAATTTAGAACACGTTTCGGAATTCCGATTTCAGATGAAGATGTGGCTAAAGCTCCATTTTATAGACCAACTGAAGACAGTGCTGAAATTAGATACTTAAAGGAAAGAAGAAAAGCATTAGGCGGGTATGTGCCTAAGCGGATTGTAAAAGCACAACCGATTCAAACTCCATCTGAAGAACTTTTTGAAGAATTTTATGCAGGAACAGGTGATAGAGACGTTTCCACTACAATGGTTTTTGTTAGGATATTAACAAAATTATTGAAAGATAAAGAAGTCGGTAAATTAATCGTACCGATAGTTCCCGATGAAGCACGCACCTTCGGAATGGAATCGTTATTCCGCCAAATCGGAATCTATTCACATATCGGACAGTTATATGAACCGGTAGATAGAGATAGTTTGCTTTATTATAAAGAAGCAAAGAACGGACAGATTTTGGAAGAGGGAATTACTGAAGCCGGAGCTATGTGTTCATTTATTGC
>JBAYVI010000007.1:0-57511 GCA_041674625.1 Melioribacteraceae bacterium
AGCCATTAAAACTATCACACCTTCGCGAATAAAACCAAAATAATGATTACTTGCTATGAATGGCATGTATTGTGGATTAATGAAAGCAACTGAAAGAACTACACCAAGCAAAAAGAGAAAATTGATATTCCCCTGAATTTTGATTGGGCGAATTTGAGTATGATCTAAAATTAATGCTCGTGTAGGTTCTTTTTTATGATAGTAACTATCAACAAAGTAATAGACTATTAATAAGGCGACATTTGTAAATAACCATTCGGGAAATAAGTGTAAAAACCACATAAAAGGGGCACCGCGAAGATACATCATAAAAAGAGGGGGATCACCGAGTGGCGTAAGCAGACCACCGCAATTAGCAACGATTCCGATAAAAAATAAAATTGTATGTACTTTAAATTTTCTTTCTTTGTTGGTTTGGATTACAGGACGAATTAAAAGCATTGCTGCACCCGTAGTACCCATAAAAGAAGCTAAGAGTGCACCAATTCCGAGAAACAAGGTATTAATAGATGGTTTGGCTTCGATATCTCCTGTGAGTAAAATTCCACCCGTAATTGTAAATAAAGCACCGAGCAAAATTAAGAATGGAACATAATCAAATAGCATAGCGTGTTCCAATTCTACTGCTAATCCGGCAGAGAATAAATAAATTAAAATCGGAATACTAAGAACCACCGCTACAATAAGTTTATTGGTATTATGTTCCCACCAATGATTGAAAAAGATTGGAAAAACAGCAATTGAAGCCAACATCAAAATGAATGGCACCAATGTAATTAATGGTACTGAAATAGAAGTATGTTCCATAAGATATCCTAAAAAATTAATCTTACAAAACTACACCAAATTATCTTTTTATGAAAGCGGAAAACGGAATGCATTATTCACAAAAAACAGTTATTCTGATTTTTTGTGGTATCTGATTGCTGATGCAAACAATATAGTAACGCCCATTAAAAAAAGGATAAGCGTTTGAGACCATAATTCTGAAAAACCAATTCCCTTTAATATCACCCCACGGATAATTATGAGAAAATATTTCAGAGGAATGATATAAGTAATATATTGAATTATTTTAGGCATATTTTCGATAGGAAAAACAAATCCGGATAGATAAACCATCGGCAGCATTACAACGAAGATAGCAAGCATCATTGCCTGCTGCTGCGTTTTGGAAATAGTTGATACAAATAGCCCTAATCCAAGTGTAGATAAAACATATAAAAACGAATTAAATATTAAAAACAATTCACTTCCCCTTACAGCAATATCAAAAATCACATATTGAGCTAATAGAATTATCAATACTGAAATAAATCCCAATATAGCGAATGGAAGTAGTTTGCCTATTATTAATTGATACGATTTTATTGGAGTTACAACGAGCTGTTCATAAGTACCAATTTCTTTCTCTTTTACAATTGCAAGGGAGGTAAGAAGCATTGTAATGATTGTAAGTAAAAGCCCCACGATAGCCGGCACCATAAAAATGCGTGTCTTCTGTTCGGGATTAAACCATACACGAATTTCACTCGAAAGTGAACCAACGGAAACAAATTTTTTACCTAATCTTCCCATCGTTTCTAATAATATGTCTTGATTATAATTTCTGATTACATTCATCATAT
The DNA here is from genome assembly GCA_041674625.1 of Melioribacteraceae bacterium. Taxonomy (GTDB): domain Bacteria; phylum Bacteroidota; class Ignavibacteria; order Ignavibacteriales; family Melioribacteraceae; genus BRH-c32. The sequence goes on from JBAYVI010000007.1 coordinate 1,629, forward strand.
AGCCCGAAGCAATAGAAGCGGTATTACCATCCGAACCGTCAATTATAGCTTGAATTTTTACTCCCTCTCTTCGTTCAACTTTCTTTTCGAAATCTTTAGGAATTACTATCCCAGTGATTACTTTCCCTTTATCAATAAGCTCATTAAGTTCTTCATAAGTATTAATCGAGAAGTCGTTTGAAAAATAAGTAGAGCCATCAAATTGACGGATAAAATTTCTACTTTCAGAAGTTTTATCCATATCATAAAAAGCTATATGTACTTTTTCTACGTCAAGGTTAGCCGCATAACCCAAAAATATCAATTGTACAATCGGTGCTATAAGAACGATCATAAACATTTTAGGGTCGCGCTTTAGTTGTTGAAACTCTTTTATCAATATATGTTTTATCGTCTTCAATTAGACTTCCTTTTTTTTACTTATAATCAAAGCGAGAGATGAAAACATAACGATAAATAGAGATAGGTAAGCCAACTGATCCCAAAATGCGGAAACACCAACGCCTTTCAATATAATAGAACGGAGAATTACTAAATAAAATTTAGCCGGAGTGATGTTTGTAATTATTTGCACTAAGAAAGGCATGCTTTCTATCGGGAAAACAAAGCCCGAAAGTATTACAGACGGAAGAAGGGATACAAATGTTGAAATCGAAAAAGCCACTTGTTGGCTATCGGAAATAACGGAAATAAAAATTCCCAGACTCACCGAGGCTACGATAAAAACTAACGTAGTAAGAAAAAGCAAAATGTAACTACCTTTTACGACCACATCAAAAAGAATATATCCGGCTATAAGAATGAAAGCTGCATTAATCAGGGAGATAATTATATATGGAAGCGATTTGCCTGTAATTAATTCAAATGACGAAACCGAGGATACATTTATCTGCTCTATAGTCCCTTTTTCTTTTTCTCTTACGAACGTTAGTGAGACTGAAATTACCGATGTTACAATGAGAATCATAGCAATCAAACCGGGTATTAAAAAATGGGTCGATTTCAAATCAGGATTAAACCAAAATACAGGCTCTACTTCAATTCCCTTGGGAGGAGTTAATCCTTTTGAATCAAACTGTTCCTTTTGAATTTTATTATTGAAAGAAAAGACAGCCACATTTATATAATTATATACTATCGAGGAAGTATTGCCATCAACACCATCTACAAGAACTTGGATTTCCGATTGCTTAGCGGAGAATAGGTTTTTAGAAAAATCTCTATCTATTACTAAAACCGCCTGCGCTCTTTTTTTATTTAGTATCTCCTTTATTTGACTATCGCTGTTGATTATTTCAGTAATTACAAAATAATCTGATGAAGTAAGAGTATTAATAAAGTCGCGGCTTAGAGAGGATTTTTCTTGATCATAAATAGCAAGATGAATATTCTTTACATCAAAATTAACAGCATAACCAAAAATTCCAAGCAGGAAAACAGGGAAGAAAAAGATTACTATTAAAAGTCGCCTATCTCTTATAATCTGCTTTAATTCTTTCTTAGCTACCGCCTTTATTCTATTAATCATTTACTTCTCTCTTATCAACTAAATGAATAAAAACATCTTCGAGAGTAGGAACGATTTTATCAATACTTTTTATTTCAGAAACAGGTTTTATAAATTCAATTAATCTTTCTTTTGCATCGGGAGTGTCTTTTACTAAAGCATGTAAACTATTCCCGAATAAAGATACTTCTAAAACAGTTGGATTTTTTGAAAGTGCTTCCATCGTTTCAATTGGGTTTGAACAATTGATTTCAAAGATTGGATCAGTAATGTATTTTGTTTTTAACTGTTTTGGATTTCCTTCTGCAATTAGCTTACCTGCATCGATTAGAATAATATTATTGCAATATTCTGCTTCTTCGAGATAGTGAGTAGTAACAAAAACAGTAGTCCCTTGAGATGAAAGTAGATTTATTAAATCCCAAAAATTTCTTCTCGATAATGGGTCGACTCCACTAGTCGGTTCATCTAAAAACACAATTTTTGGCGAATGAATAACCGCTGTACCGAGAGCTAGACGTTGTTTAATGCCTCCCGGAAGTGAACCTGTAAGGATTTTTTCTTTTCCTTTTAAATTGGCTATAGCTAAAACCCAATCTTTTCTTTCGTTTAATTTAGCGCTGTTTAAGCCATACACTCCGCCAAAGAAATTTATATTTTCCTCAATCGTTAAATCATTATAAAGCGAAAATCGTTGCGACATATATCCGATATTAAGTTTTACTTTGTCTGAATCCTTATTGATGCTGTACCCGCCAACCATTGCATCGCCTGCTGTCGATGAGATAATACCGCAGAGCATTTTAATGGTTGTAGATTTCCCTGCTCCATTTGAACCGAGAAATCCGAATATCTCTCCTTGAGTTACATTGAAGGAAATATTATCTACCGAGGTAAAAGACCCAAACTTTTTTGTAAGATTATATACTTCTATACTATTCATTTTTTTATCAAGTGAATGAAAACATTTTCGAGGCTTGGAGAAATTATTCTATTATCCATTAGCTCTAAATTATTTTTCTTTAGTTGATCAAGAATTTTAATTAAATCATTTTCGGGTGATTGAGAAATTATTTGCAACCGATCGCCAAATGATTGAACCTGCCAATTATTTTCGTTCAGAATATTAATTGCCTTTTGAAGAGGAGAAACGACTAATTCAATTACATTTATACCGGTACTTTCTTTTACTTTCGCCGGTGTGTCGAGAGCGATAATTTTACCCCCGCTCATAAGTGCAATTCTATTGCATCTTTCCGCTTCGTCTAAATAAGGGGTGGTCATAAAAATTGTTATCCCTTCTTTAAGCAAATTAGAAAGTATCTTCCAGAAATCGCGTCTTGAAACGGGATCGACTCCTGTTGTCGGTTCATCTAAGAATAAAATTTTCGGTTGATGAATTAATGAGCAGGCAAGAGCAAGCTTTTGCTTCATTCCGCCCGAAAGTTTATCGGCTAACCGATCTCTAAACGGTTTTAGCTTTGTAAAATCTAATAGCTCGTTTCTTCTCGTTTTATAATTTTTTACATTATGGATATCGGCGAAGAACTCAATATTTTCATCAACGCTCAAATCGCCATATAGACTAAATTTTTGTGATAGATAACCGATTTGTGATTGAATAGTTTTTCTTTCTTTGGTAATATCTTTTTCGAATAGAGATACAGTTCCCGAATCGGGATTTATAAGTCCGCACATAATCCTAAGAGTTGTGGTTTTCCCCGCACCATCAGGTCCCACAAATCCAAACATCTCCCCCTCCTTTATATCGAAAGAGATATCTCTTACGGCTTCTACTTCGCCATAATTTTTTATTAGATTATTTATGCTGATTATGTTCATTTATTAAAATATTACCTTAGCGTCTGCAGGCATACCGGCTTTAAGCTCGTTGTTTGGGTTTGGTACTTCTATCTTTACTGCAAATACTAATTTCGTTCGCTCATCTTTTGTTTGAATATTCTTTGGCGTAAACTCTGCTTCTGGAGAGATAAATATCACTTTTCCTTCGTAAAATTTTCCGGCATAAGAATCGGTTGAAATTTCTGCCTTCTGACCTGTTTTAATTTTTCCGAGTACATTTTCAGGAACATACACTACTAATTTAACTAGACTTAAATCAGTTACCTTAGCAAGAGAAGAAAGCATTGAAACTGTTTCCCCTTTTTCTACGTATGATTTTACTACAGTTCCTTTTATCGGGGAAGTTACGAAGCAATCTCTGATATTCTTTTCAATTAATTGGGCGGCGGCATCCGCCTTTTCATAATTAGCTTTTGCTTGGGCTAACTCCTCAGGGCGGGCGAAGTTTTTAATTTTTGCATAGTTCTCTTTTGCTGAATTGTATTGCGCTTTTGTTACATCGTATCGTGTATTCGTCTCTTCGAGCTGTCGCTTTGTAATCGAATTTGTTTCAAATAGATTAGTCATTCTTTCTTTGTCGGATTCAGCTAATTTATAATTTGCTTCGGCTTGCAAAAGCATTTCGTAAGAAGACTTAATATCTTCGCTTCTCGCTCCTTTTACTAATAGGTCGTATTGGGCTTTAGCCATTTCACGCCCGGCATTCGCTTGAAGAAGCTGTATTTCGTATAATTCGTGGTCGATTATAAGAAGTGTATCTCCCTCGCTTACAATGCTTCCTTCGTCATTTTTTATTGTAAGTACTTTTCCCGAGACCTGTGAGCTGATTACAGATTCGGTAGCTTCGATAGTGCCTGATTCTTCTATATATGTTTCATTATTATCTCCTGAACAGGAAGTAATAATTAATATTAACGAAAGTAATGCGGCTAATTTTGTTTTCATTTTTCACTCTTTTGCGCTTTTTGTTGTAATTTTTTCGCTTTCTTTGTCTGAATTCCATTTAATAATAGATTAAATGTATGATTAAATGCTTCATTCAACGAAAAATTGTTGTTAATAAGAAATTCCGGATTGATAATTGAAGTTACAGCATTAAGAAATATTGTCATCAAAATCGGAGTGGGTATATCGCGGATTAATCCTTCCTCTTTCCCTTCGTCAATTATTTTGGTTAGATTACCAAGAATTAACTCTTTCCTTGTTTTATCTAAGTCTTCCCAATATTGAGGGGCGTGATTTTGTAAATCTTCAAACCATCTCTTGTCCACTTTTATAGATATGTCTAAGAAAAAGCGCACTATTGATTTTATTTTGGTAAGTGAACTGGCGGTCTGCTCATTTAATAGCTTTAATACATTTTCTTTTACGGTATCGCGAAAATTTAGCCCAACCGCTTCTACGAGAAACATTTTTGTTGGAAAATGTTTGTAGATAGTTTTCTTGCTCATTCGCAATTCTTTGGCTATTTCATCCATCGAAGTGTTATAAAACCCATTTTTTAAGAATAGGTCTTTAGAGAATAGTAATATTTTTAATTTGTCGTCCATCTTAGAAACTATTTTTGTTTTTAACGTTTTAAATGTACGACATGGAAACTAATAAGTCAAGATATAGTTTCCAGGGTTTCTTGTTTTGTGCCAATTAACCTAATTACTGCTGCTTCCCCTTTGTGATGCTGACCTTCATTGAGGTGAGTTATTTCTTTGGAAAATAGTTTTATATCGAGATCAATAAAATCGGTTATTATATCTTCGAGTGAATAAAGAACATCCAAATCTTGCGGTCCACCGGAATCTTTTCCCAATTGATCTTTTTCGTATGCCTCAAAGATCAAAATTCCACCCGGCTTTATAGAGTTTATGACTTTCTTATGTATGAATTCTCTTTGCTCTTCTGGCAAGTGAAAGAAAAATAGTCCGGCAGCATCAAAATAATTCTCAGGCAGTTCCATCTCAGTCAAATCGCCAACTTTATAATCGATTTTTACTCCTTTTTGTGAAGCTAATTGGAGAGCTTTTTCTTTTGCGGTTGAACTTTGGTCTATTGAAGTAACATCAAAGCCTAATGTAGCTGCATAAACACCATTTCTCCCTTCCCCATCTGCGGGCAGAAGTATTCTCGGGCTTTCATTTGTGCTGGAGAAGGATTGAGGTTCTGCTGATTTAGAACGTTCTGCAACAAAAGGAGTGTTACTATTATCTTTATTATTGGCAGTCCTTTCCTTTGTGTAATTATCTAAGGAATCCTTAAAAAACTGATTTGGTTCTGTTCCATAGACAAAATCCTCACCCGAATATCTCTTATTCCAAAATTCCGCACCAAAACTACTCATTAACACCTATAATAATTTTACAAAAGGAAAACAGCTATTAAACTATAATTTACAAAAAGGAAACTATAACAATGTCCCCATTTATCATGGGGACAAGATAAAATATTATGCAGGGATTACTTCTATTGATGGGTTGATCTCACGACGGAGAAGATTCTCTATCGCAACAAGTGTTCCGCGAATTGAACTTGGACAGCTTCCGCACGCACCTTGATAACGGATTTTAAGTGTCAATCCTTCGAGACCAATTACTTCAAGTCCACCGCCATCACCGGCTAATGCAGGTCTAACTCTCGTATCCAAAATTTCATTAATTTTTTTCAATAGCTCGGTTTCTTCCTGCGAACTTAGTTCAATCTCCTTTTCTGCGGGAATTAATGATTTATCGAAATTGCGAATGAATTCAACAAATGGTCGTTGAATTTGTCCCCATCCGGTTTTAGCATCTTTTTCAATTGTGATAAATTTATCCATATAGAAAACGCCAACTACACCTTCAATCTGAAAAATACCTTCTGCTAAAGGGTCATTCTTTGCTTCTTCGGCTGATTTATAATCGCGTGTTTCGCGTCCCAATATTCTTTCATTTAATACAAATTTTAATGCCTGCGGATTCGGTGTTAAATCAACATCCTGTACGTTTAGCATAATTGTCTCCTTTATATAATTACTCTAAAACTTATTTATCTATTGCAAATTTAATCAAGTATCTAATCAAATGCATAATAGGTCATTTATTATTGATAAGAAGCACGAACTCACCTTTGAGTTTATCCTTCTGAACATAATTATCGATATACTCCAAGTTACCACGAATATATTTTTCTTCCGGCAATGTGAGATCGAAAGCTACTACTGCCGGCGTTTTATCGCCGAAAATTTTTCTCACATCTTTTATCAAAGCCCCTAATCGATAAGGTGTTTCCATTATTACCAAAAGATCTTTTATATTTCTTAATCGTGAAAGTTCTCTCTGCCTTATATCCCTTTTAGGTGAAAGCCAGCCGGAATAATAAAAAGTATCAAGCAGAAATCCTGAACCGATTAATGCAGGAAGAAGTGAGCTCGCTCCGGGAATCGGGACAATTTTTATACGAGAATTAATGGCGAGATTAACAAGTGTCTTACCCGGATCGGAAAATAATGGAGTTCCGCAATCGGATATGAGAGCTGCCGAACCTGCAATTTTTACTTTGGCAAGTATCTCACCTGCTTCATCCTGTTCGTTATGTTCATTTAAGCAGATAAGTTCTTTTTCTATCTCATATTTTGATAATAATCGGCGTGCCTCTTTATATTCTTCCACGATAATAAACGGTACTTCCCTTAACACGTTTAATGCGCGCAGAGTTATATCATCAGGATTACCGATGGGTGTAGATACTAAATATAATATTGTACCGTCATTATCGCTCATATAGTTACTGTTACGCTAATAATTCCTTAACTTTTTCTATTGCTTCGCTATACGCCACTTTAAATCTCTCACCTGTTTTTCTTATCTTTATTTCTACCATATCTTCTTTAAGATTTTTTTCTCCCACTATCACTTGAATCGGGAAACCGAGTAGATCTGCATCATTAAACTTAAATCCTGCCTGCGCATCAATTCTATCATCATAAAGCACTTCAATTCCGGCGGATGTAAATCCTGCATATAGTTCATCAGCTTTATTTACTACTAATTCTTTTTTCATATTAAGACCGAGCAAATGTACTTGATAAGGGGCTAAAGTCTTATCCCATATAATACCATTTTCATCATAATTTTGTTCTACATAACAAGCAAAAACTCTTTCAACTCCGATACCGTAACTTCCCATAATAACGGGATTTTCTTTTCCTTCTTCATCAAGGAAATTAACTCCAAGAGCTTCAGAATATTTTGTGCCGAGTTTGAATATATGCCCCAATTCTATTGCCTTAAATACATCTAAATTTTCACCACATCGAGTGCATTTTTCGCCAGATTGTGCCGAACGAAGATCAAAATAATCCAATTCAGGTACATCTCTTTTTAAATCAATGCCACCAATGTGATAATCATTTTTATTTGCACCCGAATAAAGATTATTAGCTTCGACTAATCTTAGATCGGCAACTATTTTTCCATTGAATCCGATAGGACCAATAGAACCGGCATCTGCGCCTGTTATCTCTTTTAATTCATCAGGATGGCAAGGCCTTACGTTTCCTCCGAGAGCTCCGCTAAGCTTTGTTTCGTTTACTTCGTCATTGCCAAGCATTAAAACCAAAACCGGTTTTTCGTTATGAATATAAACTCGGCTCTTTGCGCACTCGGTTTCATCGATTTTCAAAAACTCTGTAAGTTCATCAATGCTATGAACATTTGGAGTTGATATTTCAAAAATATCCTTGCTTTCATTATGACGGATTGCAAGATCAACAATAGATTGAGCAACTTCTATATTGGCAGCATAGCCACATTTTTCGCAATAAGCTACTGTATCTTCACCTGCATCGGACTTAACCATAAATTCTTCTGATTTGCTTCCACCCATTGCACCACTCGAAGCTCCCACTACAAAATATTTAATACCGCATCGATCAAAAATTGTTCTATATGCTTTATCTTGTGCACTATATGATTTATCAAGTCCTTCAAAAGTTGCATCCAATGAATAAGCATCTTTCATTAAGAATTGTCTGCCTCTGATGACACCGCTTCTTGGGCGTGCTTCATTGCGGAATTTAGTTTGTATCTGATACCACATTTGCGGCAAATCTTTGTAGGAAGTTATTGCACCTTTTGCGTGGAATGCTACAATTTCTTCATGAGTTGGAGCTAATACATAATCACGGTTTTTAAGATGGAAAAGTGTATCTCCGAATGCTTCCACTCTGCCCGTTGCTTCCCAGATTTCTTTCGGATTTAGTGCCGGAAAATGAAATTCCTGTCCCCCGATTGCATTCTGTTCCTCTCGGATGATTTCAGAAATTTTTCTTACGACAATATATCCAAGCGGTAAGAACGAATAGATGCCCGCAGAAAGTTGTCGAACCAATCCCGATCGAATCATTAATATATGACTTGGAATTACTGCCTCAGCAGGTACTTCCTTTAATGTCGGCACAAAGTATTTACTTAAACGCATAAATTATTCCGTAATTATAAATGTATATATCCCCACTATTGATTTTGGGGAAATGATAAAGAAAATGAACCCTTAAAATAAGAAATGATGCACTAAATAGCTGTTACTTCCACATTTTTTTGGAGAATAGAATCAATATTCCATATATTTCAAGACGACCAAGAAGCATAACAACACTAAGGACAATTTTACCTGCATGTGGCAAGTGAGTGTAATTATCTAAAGAGCCAACTGTACCGAGACCCGGACCGGCATTACCCATGCATGCAGCCGAACCGGAAAAAGACGAAAGTGAATCTAATCCAAAGGCTGTTAATAACAATGTTGAAATGAATATAATTCCGAGATAAAGTAAAATATAAATCAGATTCATTTCCAGTGCCGCATCTGTAACCTTTATCTTATCTACCGATATATGGAATACTGCATTGGGATAAATTATATGTTTTATTTTTCGCGCTATCGATTTATATAGAATTACAATTCTGTCGGTTTTAATTCCGCCGGATGTAGAACCTGCGCATGCGCATTGAAGTGTAAAATAGATTAATATCATTTGAGCAAATGGAGACCAGACCGAAGAATCGGCAGAGGCAAAACCAGTAGATGTACCAAGCGATAGCACCTGAAAAGAGGAATAACGTAATGCTTGTATAAATGAATCGTATTGAGAACCATATAAATCAAAGGTTACTATCAATATACCTACAATATTAGCGATGAAATAATACTTTAAAACTTCCGAATATTTGATTGCTGAAAAATTACCGATAGTAATCGCAAATAAAAGACCGAAATTCATACCCGCAATAAACATAAAGATCATTATTACAACTTCGGCAGCAGGATTATTAAACGAAGCGACTGAAAGATTTTTTGTTGAAAATCCGCCGGTAGCAATTGTAGCAAATGAATGTGTAATCGCATCAAATAGTGAAAGCCCGCAGATCATTAATGCAAATGTTTCGAGCAAAGTTAAAACTACATATACACTTGCAATTACTCTAACGGCTTCTTTTGCGCGCATTTTAAATTGTCGAAGAGCGGCAGGGGACATCTCGCTTCTATATAAAACTAAAGAAGCTCCTCCCATTGATGGTAGTACGGAAAGAATAAAAACAATAATTCCTACTCCACCGATCCAATGTGTTGATGCCCGCCAGAAAAGTATTCCATGCGGAAGTGCTTCGATATTTCTTACAACCGTAGCTCCTGTTGTTGTAAATCCCGAAACGGATTCAAAAATTGCATTGCTAAGAGTAAATTCTCTACCCCATAAAGCATAAGGTGCGGCACCTAAAATGCAAGCAAGAACCCAAGATCCCACAACAATCATCATTCCTTCTGAATTGCTTATCTCCGCCGTATTTGGGACGAAGATTAAAGGAATAATTCCCGAAAGGGTGCATAGAAGCGCACTAAATAGAAGTTGCGTTGTTGCCCCGTCTCCATAATAAACAGCTACTCCGGTGGAGATGAATAGGAAAATGGAGTTTAATAAAAGCACCATTCCGATATATCTGAATACAACATTAAATCGCATATAAAAATATAAGATATTTAAAGAGATTCATCAAAAGGGTATTCTAATCTGGATGCTAAAATTAGATTTATATTTATCATCTTTTAAGTTCGAGAGAGGTTAATCGATATTTTCTAAATAATGATATTTGCACCTCACCATTCCGTTCGATTTACTATTTTTGTTTATTCAATTTTTAGGAAAAGAATAAATGAAAAATAGAATTACCGACATGCCATCAGAAGAATTTAAGAAACAGGGCAACGAGATAATCGAATGGGTGGATAACTATTTATCAGGTATAGAAAAGTTACGCGTTGTACCAGATGTTCAGCCCGGAGAAATTAAGAAAAATCTACCCAATTCCATGCCCGATAAAGGTGAATCTTTCGATAGAATTTTTTCCGATTTTCAAGAAAAAATATTACCGGGAATAACACATTGGCAGCATCCAAATTTTATGGCGTATTTTAATTCAACCTCAACGGCACCCGGAATATTTGGCGAATTAATCAGCAGCGCTTTAAATGCAAATGGAATGCTTTGGAAATCCTCTCCCGCAATAAGCGAACTTGAAAGAGTTACAGTCAATTGGTTTAGAGACTCGGTAGAATTACATAAAGATTTTTGGGGAATTATTTATGATACTGCATCAATAAGTACAATGCACGCAATTGCAAATGCAAAAGAAAAAATTAAAGAATATGCAATTAGGGAAAAGGGATTAGTGGGCAGTGGCGTGCCACCTCTTCGTTTGTACACTTCCGAATTTGCTCATTCATCTGTAGAAAAAGGAGCTCTTACACTCGGCTTAGGTCTTGAGGGTACACGAAAAATTGCTACCAATGAAAAATTTCAAATGATCCCCGCAGAGCTTGAAAAAGCAATTCAAGCTGATATTAATGCTGGCTATAAACCGTTTTGTGTCGTAGCGACAATTGGCACTACTTCCGTTACAAGTATTGATCCAGTAATAGAGATTGCCAAAATTTGTAATAAATATGATCTTTGGCTTCATGTCGATGCCGCTCACGCAGGTGTAATAGCTATGGTACCAGGCTATGAATATATTTTAGAGGGTGTAGATGACGCTGATTCTATTGTAATTAATCCGCACAAATGGGGATTCGTACCGATGGATTGTAGTTTGTTTTATACGAAGCAGCCCGAGTTGTTAAAAAAAGCATTCAGTGTAGTGCCAGAATATCTTAAGACGAAAGAAGATTCCGAAGTGGAAAATCTAATGGATTATGGCGTTCAACTCGGCAGAAGATTTCGCGCACTTAAACTTTGGTTTGTTCTGCGTTTCTACGGCAAGGAAGGATATATCGAAATTTATAAAGAGCATCTGCGTCTCGGTAAATTATTTGAAAAAATAGTTTCAGAAGACAATCGTTTTGAATTAGTGGCACCTGTAACACTAAGCACAATCTGTTTTCGCGGCAAGCCAGCCGGAATGAGTGAAGAGGAACTAAATACATTTAATGAGGGTATGATTAATTCAATTAATGATTCGGGTGAACTATTTCTTTCACATACCAAACTAAACGGAAAGTATGTTTTGCGATTAGTAATATCAGGAATCAGAACTGAAGAAAAACATGTACGGAATGCGTGGCAAGTCATTAAGAATAATTATGAATCAACTCTTAAATAAATCGGAAAAAATAAAAATGAAAATTTTAGTCAAATCAATTGTATTAATGGTACTTGTATTGATTGTAACAAGCTGTGAAAAGGAGAATTTAATGGAAAAAGAATTTGCATCATTTCTAAAAGACTACGAATCGAAAGTAATACCACTTTCAAAGAAATCTGCTTTAGCCGATTTTGATGCCTCTATCAGCGGTAAAGAATCAGATTATAAAAAAGCTGCGGATTACAGACTTGAGCTAACAAAATTCTATTCGGATAAAGAAACTTTCGAAAAATTAAAAAAATTCAAAAATTCCGGCGAGATCAAAGATGAATTGCTTAAACGTCAGCTTGAATTAATTTACAACTCGTATGCAGCAAATCAATTAGATGAAAAACTTCTTGAAGAGATAGTTAATCTCTCTTCTAAAGTGGAAAACAAGTTTTCTACTTATAGAGCAGAGTTCGATGGAAAAAAATATACAGATAACCAAATAGATGAAATCTTAGAGACTTCAAAAAATTCGACTGAACTTGAAAAGGCGTGGAAGGCAAGCAAACAAATAGGGTCTGAAGTAGCTCCTGATATTATAAAATTAGTAAAACTTAGAAACGAAGCCGCAGTAAAACTCGGTTATAAAAATTATCATCAAATGAGTCTGACACTTAGCGAACAGAATGCTGATGATATAGAAACTCTTTTTGATGAACTTGATTCACTTACACGGAATGAATTTACAAAACTTAAATCTACAATCGATGAGTATCTTTCTAAAAAACTAAATGTGCCAAAGGATAAACTAATGCCATGGCATTATCAGGATAAGTTTTTTCAACAGGGACCGAAAATTTATGATGTTGATTTCGATGCATATTATAAGGATAAAGACGTTGTAGAGATTACCAGAAAATATTATGATGGCTTAGGGCTTAATATTGATGACATTATAAAAAATAGTGATCTTTATGAGAAAGAAGGAAAGTATCAACATGCTTATTGTACTAATATTGATCGATTTGCAGATGTAAGGGTAGTTTGTAACGTGAAACCAAATTATAGATGGATGGGTACTATGATGCACGAATTTGGACATGCAATTTATGACAAATTCTTACCGGAAGAACTGCCTTGGACTCTTCGCACTCCAGCGCATACTTTTACTACCGAAGCAATTGCTATGCTCTTCGGAAGAATGGCTTCTTCACCTGAATGGATTTATGATGTAATCGGAATTTCAAGAGAAGAGAAAGAAAAAATTTCAGGTGAAAGCTTTAATGCTCTTAAACTCGAACAGCTTACATTCTCTCGCTGGGTTCAGGTGATGTATCGATTTGAAAAAAGAATGTATGAAAATCCCGATCAAGATTTGAATTCACTTTGGTGGCAGTTAGTTGAAAAATATCAGATGATAAAAAAACCAGAAGGAAGGGACAATCCTGATTGGGCATCAAAGATTCATATAGCTCTTTATCCCGCATACTATCATAATTATATGTTAGGTGAACTTCTCGCTTCGCAATTATTTCATTATATAAATAAAGATGTACTATTTAATGAAAATGTAACGGATGCAAGTTTTAATAATTCCGAAGATGTGGGTAATTATTTAATGGAAAATTATTTCAAGCACGGTGCGAAGTATTCATGGAATGAAATGATAGAAAAAGCAACCGGTGAAAAACTAACAGCAAAATATTACGCACTTCAGTTTGTAAAGTAATCTGTTAGTATTAGTTGTAGATATCAACAAGGTTATTTGCAATATTGAAAAGAGAATAAAAATTAATATAAGAAACAAACAAAAGCCGCCTGATAGGCGGCTTTATTATTTATATATCAAACCAATAAGAGAATTTTACCATAAAGACATCGTTGCCATCCGCTCTTAGTAAATCCTTAAAATCGCGATGAAGTTTAAATTCACCGGCATTGGCAAAATCCGATTGATCGTGCGACCATACGAAATAAAATACTGAACCAGGCATTAATTCCCATCTTAGTACGGCATTGCCGCGTAGTGATTTGAAGTTAAAATCCGGATTACTAAATGAAAATTCATCAGCAGAACCAGCGCCATCTGGATCAACAATATAACTATCATCTTCATCATTATATGAAACAGTTGAAGCATCTGCGCCATATTCACGAAAGTTAGCGGTTCTCGGTGCACTCAACTCATTAAAGTTGCTATATTTACCCACTGCAAATAGCGGCTGCATAAATAACTGTAAGCTAAGTGTCGGAGTAAAAGTCCAACTTAATCTAATATTTGCCGATAATATTTTTTGTTCAATTCTTCCAAACACATACCGAGTATTATATGTGTTTATTGCCGTTGGATCTTCGAAATTTCCCACCCATTGATGTCCATCATTTGAATTTGAGAACATAGGTCCAATGCTTAAATTGATCTGTTGATTAGGTTTCCATTCCAAATCAAAACCCATTTCCCAATATTTATTATTCAAAACATCTTTGGATATAGAACCATACAACCCAGCAGTTATCATTTCTCTACTATCGGAATATCCGGAAATATTAAAACCCCATCCTTCCGGGTTAATTGCAAGCGGTCCGCCACGAGTAAGAGTTTTACTAAATGACTCTAATTCATAAGTACCACCCATTTGTAGTCCATAATAATTCATAAATGTAAAATTGCTATTAAACCATAGGAATTTAGAAATAGAATTTCCTTCAAAATCATAAGAACGTGCATGCGAAACATAGAACTGTTTTTTTCTAAAAAGTCCATCTGGTTCATACCATCTATAACCAAGAACTAGATGCCCATTTATTCTATCCGCCATCCATTGCGAGCCGAGATCGCTTTGCTCGAATCCGGGTGATACGGCACCAAGAGCAATATTTGTATAAAAATTACCTTGCTGTTTATTAAGCATAATTCTTCCATAGTAACCACCCATCGAAGTAATATTAGGGTCGAACGTGGAATAAGTTGCATCCGGTCTTTGATAATATCGATAAGGGCGTTTTTGCACACTCTGCATAAATTCCTTAGAACCATTTAAATAAGTTCCCGCTAATGCAGCGGCAAGTGCATAAGTTTTATCTTCATCAAGCATTGTGTATGCATCTAATCCAAAAGCAAAGGCATTCTTTGCTGATAATTCTTGCATTACAGGTGTATCTAAACTTCTATTTACACTTGTTGCCATTACACCAATGCCTTGATTTCCTTTATTAAATTCTTCTTTTAATCTCAAAACACCGAAATGAGTTAGGGGTTCAATCACTTCTTCGGCTCTAATTCCATCGTTCCAAAGAGTACCATAGGTTCTTTCAGTTAATGCACTTATTGCCCCAAGAGAGGTTGATTCTCCAATTTTTCCCGTTAGTTTTGCTGCTCCGAGTATTCTTGTTTCTAAAGGAGCATCAGCGTATTGATTGTCGGATAAATAACCACGAGGCGAAGCTCCTATTCTTCTTGAATAAAATAGATCAGGCCAGCTAAAATTGAATCCCCAATTATTATTAATTCCACTATTTCCGAAATTAAATATATTTGAGCCTTCCATAAAGAAAGGTCTCTTCTCTTCATAGAAAGTTTCAAATGCTGAAAGGTTTACTACGGCAGGATCAACTTCTACTTGTCCAAAATCAGGATTGAAAGTAGCATCCAAATTAAGATTACTACCAATACCTACTTTTACATCAGCTCCCAATGTGGTTTTATATTGATTACTTTTATAAAAAGGGTCATTTTCGTCATGAACCAAATAAGATGCTTTTTGAACAATATATGGAAGTACTTCAAAACGCTGTTTTGGTTTAATTCCTTTTAACCCTTCAAGAAGAGCAAAGCGTGAAACGAAGCCGCTTTGACTTTTTGGTGTCATTACAAAGTATGATTTTTCATTATTTCTTTTAAGTGTTCTTGAAAAATTTACACCCCAACTCATATCATCAGATGCGTTAAATCGTAATTGGGAAAATGGAATTTTTAATTCAACAGACCATCCATCAGAATTGATTGAAGCTTTTGCCTGCCAAATTCCATCCCACGACCAATCATCCCAACTATCATTAAATAGCACTCCATCTACAATTGAACCTCCGGGATTTACTTCAAAGAAATAACCAGTCGTTTTATCGTTGTACGGATCCACACAAAACATAAACCAATCGGTATCAAAGAAGTAATCTCTTCTTGCTAAAGTTGCGTCAATTTTAGAAGGTTCAGAATCTTTTAATTTTGCGGCTACATATAGATAATTATCATCATAAGCTATCCAAACCTGAGTCTCTTCAGTTGCTGGGTTTCCTTCATGAGGATCTTTCTGTGTAAATCCACTTATAGGTTCTTGCTGCCATATTGGCTCGTCTAATCTTCCATCAAAATTAATTGTCTGATTTGTAAGTCTAATTGCCGTAACAATTTTTTGTGGAGCATTGCCTTTTCCGCCAGCGAATGTATTTACTATAAATAGAAGGCTGCAGGTAAATAGTAATAGTTTGTTCATAAATCAGTATTCCCCCAATCTCGAATATTTGTGTTTACTGATTTAGACTGATTAAATTGAAAAAGGTTGCTTTAAAAAAAGAAAACCTCACTTTTTTAGGGTGAGGTTTTAAATTTTAAAAAGGATAAGTTATTCTTTATCTTTTTTCTGATTTCCAATTCCCTTTAGGCTGTCTAAATTAAACTGTGTGGAAAGTTTTCCGATAGTATCGAGATTAATATCACCGACTACATTTACAAAGGTTGCTTTTCCATTCATGCCAAGAGCCATAACTGCCATGCCGGAATAGTTTCCTTTACCGTCAGATTTCATATAGACGTTAGCTGATCCGCCTTTTGATTTTGATTTAACAATCCTTTCCCATTTATTATTTAGAAGAGTTTTGTCCAAATCATCTACTTTTGTTTCAAAATCATGCTTGTTGTTAATGGTCAATTCATATTCCATTACTTTTACTACTTTTAGTGCATTAAGTAATTCATTTGCCCCATCTTCGTTACCCGCCATTTTAGCTGCCATTTTTAGTAGAGGCTCTTCTACTAATATTTCTGTTACGGGTTCGCTTTTTGCAATCGAGGTCATATCCCCGAAATTAAAAAATCCCGACATTTTTGTGAAATCTGTCTGCTGTGCATTTATGTTTACAGCAGTAATAAATAGTATTGCGATCAGAGCTAATGCTTTTGTTTTCATTGTTGTTTCTCCTTTGTAATTATATTATTCAATATTCCTAAACTTTGATTTAATGGTGCAGCTATTTTTTCTTTAATAACATCTTCAGTTATACGTGTTTGCGCATCGTTAAGAATTGTTGCTACAATATAAAGTGCTTCACGTGTTTGTTTGTCTGCTTTAACAACTTCTTCTTTTGAATATTGCGAATAAACAGGATCTTTTCTAACAAAAATCGAGATAGACACCGATAGAATTAATAATAGAGATAAAGAATAAACCAAAGCGGGTTTTCGTATAACTAGTGAATAAATATCGTTCCAAAATTGAGGCTGTTTTTCTTTCTCGACTTCTAATTTTTCTAACACTTTTTCTAAAGACGAAGTTGGAAATTCTTCTAATTCAATAGAATGAATTTCGTTTGCTGTCTGTTTGTACTCATCTAAAATTTCTTTTACGTTGCTATATTTAGAAGCAAGATAATTGATTTTAATTTTATCAAAAAAACTCGCATCTTTATAAGCTACGGAGATTATTTTTTCTAAAAGGAGATCATCTGTTTTATAGTTATTCTGATTCATGTTTATTTAATTCCTCCTGCAATTTTTTTCTTGCTCTAAACAGGTTCACCTTTACGCTATTAATGGGTATTTCAAGAGCAGTACTTATCTCTATATATTTCATTCCCTGCATTTCATGAAGAACAAAAACACTTTTAAGATTTTCAGGTAATTTTTCAATTGCGTTTTTTATTTTTTCCGCTGCAATTTTCATTTGCATTACTAAATATGGATTACTCTCTGAACTTGAATCACCTACTGTTTCTTCAATATCGTCAGTAATCTCTAATTCTCTATTTGTTAATAAATTTCTTTTTCTTAAAAAATCGATACAGAGATTATGCGTAATGCGCATTATATATGATTTAGCCGCTGCATAATTAAACTTATCGATGTTATACCAAATCCTTATCAATACTTCCTGTGTCGCATCATCGGCATCCATTCTGTTTCTTAACATATACATTGAGTAAGCGTAGATGTTATTTTTGTATTGCTTTATCAGCAGGTTATATTTAAGTGTCTTTTTATTCATACTCTCTAATATAAAGACGAAATAGGTATCAAAAATGTTACAAAAATAATTTGATTTTTCTGGGGTATAGAAAAAGTCATTTCTTCTTCTTATTATTCCTAATCATATCGGATTAAAAATGAATGAAAAAGAAATAGAAAAAATATTTCATAATTCCGGATGCAAAAATGAATTGTTTGATGCATTTGGCGCTGCATTAAAAAGTGGAATTGGTAATATTGACTTATATAAAATTCTTTTGGCAAATCCTGCTCTATCAAGTGATGAATTAGAGATGTATTCAGAAGAACTTGCAAAGAAGCTTAAAGGGAAAGAATATGATTTCTATATTTGGACTGGACAAATATTTGAAATGGGTATGTGCAAAGAGGCTACTCCAGAAAAAGCATTTATTTATTATTCAAAAGCAAACCAAATTAAACCAACAATAAATGAAACATTAATAAAGATTCTTCGGCTCTATAATTATGATTTCGAAGTTCCGATTAATAATTCAATCGAAGAGATTGTAGAAAACAGAATTAAATTTGTAGATAAAAAAAGTGTTATATATTCGAAGCTGGCAGATCATTTTAAAGCAAAAGGTGATTTATTGAAATTCACTGAATATAGAGCACTAACTGAATTATCTGCTCAAAGAGAAAGGTAATATAACATTTATCAGGCGGTCTCTTTTCCCTATGTTTATTTATTAATTTTTAGTTGGTAATAAGTAAAATACAAAATTTTACAACAGCTGATTCAGAAATAAAATAGGTAATTGATTTGCAGGTTATATCGAATGCGTAGGTTATAAATAATTATTAAAAATAATATCCTGCGGTGAAATAAAAATATACAGGTCCTTTTACCAGTGTGTTTTTTTGAAACACATCGCTAAAATAAAAACTTCTACCGACCGAAAATTCTGCAGGTCCAATTGGAGTATTAATTGCAATTGTAGCACCAACTGCATGCCTGAGGTCTTTAAAACGAATTGCTTCTCTTTTAGCCCAAATAGAACCAAGGTCATATCTTAATTTTAAATAAGTATCAGATAAAAGATTAAAAGGAAGTTTATATCTATACTCAGCGGAAGATGCTAAAATTTGTCTTCCTCTATATTCATAATTACGAAGACCAAAGAATGAATTTTGTCCGCCGAGAGAAAAGTTTTGACTTAAGGGTAAAGTCTCATCAGCAAATCCAACGATAAATCTGAAATTAAAATTATGATCCGGTGCTATATCCAAATAATTTTTGTAATCAAAGAGTAGTTTTGTATAACCAACATCACCTCCAAATGCGGTTTGAGCTGTTTCATAATAACTATTAATCAAGAAACCCCTTTTGGGAAATGGATATTCATTTTGGGAATCAATTACTAATGAGATGCGAACACTCGCAATGTCGATTGAATAATTAGGACCCGGGTAATCATACTTGCTTTTTATCTGGTCGTTTTGATAACGACCTTCAAAAATTAAATTCCCAAATTTTCCGGTTTGAGCTCCAATTCCAAAAGAACCACCATAATTAATCTGTCGATACTCGCCTGTTTTAATTCTATTAAATCGATTAAAAGGAGCATCAGGATCATCTTTATAAATACTGACATCATCAAATTGATAAAAGGCTCGAATTTTATATGTTAAGTAGGAATTAAAAATACGATTGGATTTATGTTCTAATATATATGATCGATTCTTTAATCCACCTGAAATTATTGCTCCGACTTCGGTTGCTGTTCCGAATAAATTTTCATCTCTAATATCGAAAGACATTTGAGTTAGATACTCATTATCAATTCTTAGACCATATCTTAATACTGCTGAAGGTCTTTCTGATACAATTATGTATAGATCATTTAGAGTATCCTTATCTCTAATCTGTAATTCTATTTTATCAAAAAGATTTGTGCTGCCGAGATTAATCAGAGCGTTTTTAATTGAATTGTATTTGAAAAAATCACCCTTATTAAAATTAAATTCTCGTGTAATAATCTTGGGATTGGTTTTTGAATTACCCATTACTACAATGTCATCAATCAAACCCTCGTTTATTTTTATACTCAATATGCCATTTGTAGTATCAAATGTAACAAACTCAATATCAACGAGAAGATATCCTTCCGATTTATACATATTTAAAAAATGTACAATGGATTTTAATACTTTTGTCGAGTTGAAAGGATTGTGAAGAATATCGTTGAATATAGAAAGTCCTTTATCCACTGGCGTTTGGGTTAATCCGATTAATTCGATTTCATTTACTATCGGTTTTTCTTTAAAAATTATATTAATGATTTTTTTGTCGTCTAAAGTTGAGATTGTAATTCCAGCATCTTCAAGATCATACTTATCGATTATCAGATAAAGTTCATATAGAAGGTCTTTTGTATTTAGATTCGGAATATTCTTAGTTTTTTCAAAAATCTCCCTTTCGTATTTATTCGGATTGTCAGAAAGAGATATTCCCGAAAGAGTAATTTCGGGGAGAGTCAGAGATTGGTTGAACGATTCTTTGAATTTATTTTTAAGAACTTCAATTTTGTCTTGAGCTGCATTGTATCCTAAATTGATAACGTTTTTCAATGTATCAAAGTCATTATTTTTGAGTGAGCCAAGTTCCGGTTTAATTGCAATGTCGGCTTTTTCAAGCTGTTGATTATTAAGAAGCTGCATAGGAATGCTTACTAATTGATCAGCTACAACCCAGGGAAAAACCAACTCGTCCTCAGCGTATAAAGGGCTCGAAGCATCTGAAGCAATCACTATATCCGCACCAAGCTGACGTGTGATATCAACAGGTATATTAGCTACTAATCCGCCATCTACTAATTTTAGAGAATCTTGTTCGAGCGCCGGAAGCAAAAATGTTACCGAAGAGCTTGCTCTCATCGCACTTGCTAATGAACCAGTACTTAATATTACGGCTTTTCCCGAAATCAAATCAGTACTTACTGCTCGATATTCATATAAAAGATTGTCGAATGAATTGTGGGCATGAATTGGTGCGTTTAGTGTAACAAGAGTAAGAAAATTTGATACTTCCTGACCTGTATTCAACGAAGTAGGGATTACAGGCTTTAATCCGTCAAGACGGAAAGCTAATATAGCGCGGTCTTCTGTAATTTTTTGATCGACAAATAACTCATTTCTGTTGGTTTGTTTTGCAGAAAAAAAATCGTCCCATTTTATTGAATTTACAATCGAATCAATTTGATTAATCGAATATCCGGAACAATAAAGTCCGCCTATTATACTACCCATACTTGTGCCGGTAATATATTTGATAGGGAGATTAGATTCTTCAATAGCCTTTAAAACGCCGACATGAGATATGGCACGCGCTCCACCACCAGATAGGGCAATGCCGATTTTAGGCAGGTTCTTCGGTTCTTTTTTTGTTAGACCGAAGGGTAATTTTTTATCAACAAGAGGAAGTTTTAAACTTATTTCATTCTGCGAATAAATTGCACTTGAAAAAAACAATAACAACAAAATAAGTTTAATCTTCATCTCATATAATTTTTTTATTTTCTTTTTCCTGCAGATTTCTTTTGTTCAGCAGATTGCTTCTCTGCTGCTTCCATCATTCTTGCCATGAATCCTTTTTTCTTTTTAGGATCGGCTTTTACCGGTACTAATTCTTCGTTTCCAAGATGTTTATTTACCCACCATTGCTGTCCTACGGTTAGTAAGTTGAACATAATGTAATATAAGTTAAGACCCGATGGAAAAGTCATAAATAGTATTGTCATCATCACAGGCATCATATAAAGCAATGCTTTTTGTGATGGGTCTTTCATTGTTTGTTTCTGCTGAATAAACATTGAAATTCCGAGAATCAAGGCTAATCCGCTTATTACATTTACTCCGAAAAATGGTATGTGAAATGGAAGTCGATAAATTACATCCGGAGCCGAAAGATTGTCAATCCATAAAATAAAAGGCTGTTGGCGTATGTCAATTATTACGCTGAACAAGCTGTAAAGTGCAATAAGAATAGGCATCTGAAGAAGCATCGGAAGACAACCACCTGCGGGATTAACCCCATAAGTGGAGTATAGTTTCATGGTTTCCGATTGTACTTTCGTATTATCGTCTTTGTACTTTTCCTTGAGCTCTGCAATCTTTGGCTGAAGCTTTTGCATCTTAGCCATCGATTTAATGCTTGTTCTCGAAAGAGGGTAAAGAGCAAACTTTATTAATATCGAAAAGAGGATAATTACAAAACCATAATTTGGAATAAAGCTATGTAAGAACTGCATTAATGGCAATAGTAAATATTCCGATATTGGACGAATAATAAACTTTAGACCAAAAAAACTTCCAAAATCAAATATCGCTTCAAAATTATTATTGTATGATTTAAGTGTTTTATAATCTATCGGTCCTGCATATAAACTAAAAGAATCTTTCTGATAATCGGTTTCTTTGAATGGTACTTTTAAGCTTGCACTATAAACTTCTCTTACACCATATTTTGTTGTTTTGTGTTCACCTTCAAAATAAGCACCACCATCTTCGCTCGGTTTTACAGGAGCCATAATAACAGTAAAGTATTTATTTCTAACTCCCACCCAATCTACTTTACCATTCATATCCTTATTAAGTTTTTCACCTTCTGAAGAAGCGTCAATAATTACTTGCTCACCTCCGGAGAAAGCACTTGCATTAGACCAGGTCGCTTCGTCTGTAGCATTCTTTTCTAAAAAATTAATTCCATTTGCCCAGACTACGTCGTAACGATATCCGGCTATATAATCTTTTAGACCTTTTAATTCTATATCTACTTTTGTATTATAATTGTTACCGCGGATATTAAATGTTTTTACGATACTCTTTCCGTTGCCTGCATCGTAAGTAAACTGAAGAGCTAATACACTATCGCCTGAAACTTTATAGTATCGATTTGGTTTATTAACTGAAAAATCGACTTCGGCAGTATTAACAACTTGACCGCTTTTAGTCCCGAATAAAAGACTAAAATCACCCCCGTTTTTCGTATTAACTAATTGAACATGTTTATCGAAGAAATTATTTGCAGATACTGTATCGTGATACCAAGTATTATACTTTTTTAGATATAATTTATATATCCTTCCGCCAGATGTTGAAAAAAGAATTTTCGAAAGGTCCGTTTCAATCGTAATAATATTTGCATCTTTTTTGGGAAGGTTGGCAAATAAAGAATCATCTACTAATTTTTTAGCATCTTGAGCAAGACTCTTTTTTACTGTATCAATTGTCTTATTGGAATCTACTGTTTTAGTGGAGTCCGTTTTTTTAGGGGTAACGGGCTGTGGTTCGGGTGAATTAAAATAAAGCCATCCGATTAAAATAGCACCGATTAATACAAAAGCAATAGTTGATTGTTTATCCATTCTTAATTCCGTTATTATTCTAAAGGGTCAAATCCACCCTTGTTAAAAGGATTACATCGAAGAATCCGCCAAGTTGCTTTAGCCCCGCCAAAAAAAACACCATATTTAGAGATAGCTTGGGCTGCATATTCGGAGCATGTCGGGTGAAACCGGCAGGAGGGCGGAAACATCGGTGATATAAATTTTTGATATAATCTAATAATAAATACAAATATTTTACGCATCGTTTATCTTACCATCAATTTTCTTCATCAGTTCCTTCATTTCGGTAATTACATCGTCGAGGCGTATATTATTAGCATTCTTTTCATTCAAACTGCCGGATAAAAAAGCAACGAGAAGCAGTTTGCCATTATTGCAAGCAATTAAGTTCTTGTTATTTCTGTAAGAGTCTTTCAAAAGTCTTCTTATTCTATTGCGCCATACAGCATTACCGCATCTTTTAGAAATAACGAAAGCCGCTTTAATTCCCTTTTCAGGGGAATCTTCAATCAGACAAAAAACAGCCTTAAGCTTACCGGCACTTGTATGAATAAAAGTGCCCGTAGAGAACAAGATTTCGAATAACTTCTTACTTTTGATTCTTTCTTTTGAAGAAAGACCAAATTGTTTCAATTATTTTTCGTCGCTTACTGTTAATTTATGTCTGCCTTTTGCTCTTCTGCTTGCGAGAACTTTACGTCCGTTACGCGTTGACATTCTTTCACGGAAGCCGTGTTTGTTCTTTCTCTTTCTGTTGTGTGGCTGAAATGTTCTTTTCATAATTGTACCTTTAAAATAAAGAAGACCAATTTAAATAAATTACTCTAAATAATCAAAAAACAATGACTTATATAAAATTATTTAAACTTCGAGTGCTTTTTATGTTTTTTTCGATATTTTTAGAATAAATTTTTTGAGGATATATGGAATATACAATTTTTCAAGTTGACGCGTTTACAAGCGAACTATTCGGAGGGAACCCTGCCGCCGTTGTACCCCTAGATAAATGGTTAGAAACTGAATTAATGCAGAAAATTGCTTTTGAAAATAATTTATCGGAAACAGCTTTCTTCGTTCCTACATCAAAAGGATTCCATATACGATGGTTTACTCCTACCGAAGAAGTTGATCTGTGTGGTCATGCTACTTTAGCATCTTCGTTCATTATTTTTAATTATTTGCCCTATGAAAAAGATAGAATTTATTTTGAATCGCAGAGCGGGGAATTGATAGTAGATAAAAAAGGGGATTTAATAACGCTAAATTTTCCTGTTCGAGTTCCTAAGCCTTTTGCACCACCTGCCGGATTATTAGAACTTTTCCCTAATAAACCAATTGATGCACTTTTTAATAAATCGACTGTTCTTGTTTTTGAATCGGAAGATATCATTAAAAATATGAAATTTGATATAAAGGGATTGCTAAAATTTAATACACACGGAGTAATAATTACGGCTAAAGGAAACGAAGTAGATTTTGTATCACGATTTTTTGCTCCCGATTGTGGAATTGATGAAGACCCCGTTACCGGTTATGCCCACACAATTTTAATTCCGTATTGGTCGGAAAAGTTGGGCAAGAAGGAACTTCATGCTCTCCAAGTCTCTAAAAGAGGGGGAGAATTATTTTTAGAAAATTTGGGTGAAAGAGTAACTATTTCAGGAAAAGCCGTTATTTATTCAAAAGGATATTTATATTTACGAGATTGATTAAAAATTACTTTAGCGATTGATGAAGCCAAAGCTCTTAATTCTATTTCTTATAGCGATTTTAATTTCTTGTGATGCCGAAAGAATTAATCCGCTCGATCCAAAGAACCCTAACTATAAGTTAGTTAGTCTTGATGGATTTGTAAAGACATTAACGGGTCCGCCAAGACCATTAACAAACGTCAATGTTTTATGGAAGAATAATAATATTTTGATACAAACAAATTCGCAAGGCTATTTTAAAATTGAAAACCTTGAGACAAAAGACGGATGGTTATTTTTCGATAAGGAAGGTTTCAGCCCTGATTCTTTTTATGTTGCATGGGGTAATGAAAAAAATAAAACAGTCGAATCTTTCCTTAATGCAAATCCTATTTTAGAAAACCTTACAATCTACACGATAGTTCAAAACCGATTTCCTGATATTCAAACCTACCGGCTTGGTGTTCAAGCATCTATTTCAGATGAAGAAAATGATGTCGATTCTGTTTTTGTTATTAATACAAAATTGAATTTTAATAAAATTTTGTTATATAATCCTTCTACACGTTATTATGAAAATAATTTTTCTTTGAGCGATCTTAATCTTACTTCTATTGATGATGCAGTAGGGAATAATTTTAGTATTATCATAAAAGACAAATCGGGAAAAATTTTTAATGTGGGAAGCTCGAGTCTTATAAGAATTATTAAGCAAGAGATTGTAATTAATTCTCCTGCTAATAAGCAGGTAGTAAACACTACTCCAAAACTTGAATGGAAAAGATTCTTACCCGGATTTAATTTTAGATATATGATAGAAGTATTTACAGATGAAATTTCTCCGGTATTAGTATATCAAAAAGATAATATTGATAAGGATGAAATTAATTATACATTAGAAACATCAATACCCGCAGGAGATTATTTCTGGGTGATTTGGTGTATTGATGATTTTCAAAATAGAACCCGCTCTAAACCGGGCTCTTTTGTAGTACAATAAAATAAGAATATGGAATACGTAAATAAATTATCGCAGATAAAAAATATCGATAGAGACAGCTATGAAGCTCTTTATCGTTTTAGCAAGACCTTAAACGAATCTACTCGTCAAGATTCCTTAATTGAGGAAACTATCGATATTGTTCTTAAGGTTATTAATGCCGAAAGGGCGCTCTTTGCTAAATATGACGAGCAGAGCGACGATTTTATAGTCATTAGCGGTAGAAAAATCACTAATGAAAGCATTATTAATCTTAATGAGTTTTCATCAGGGTTGTTACAAAAAGTTAAGAAAGAGAGGAAACCACTTTTATATCATGACGTAATGGGGGATCCGCAGTTCTCGCAATTCCAAAGTATTCAGATACAAAAAATAAAATCTGTTATCGGTGTTCCTATTATTAAAGACGATAAAGTATGGGGAGTAATAATAGCAGATAGCTCATTAGATAGAAGAGAGTTTACTGACGAAAATTTAATTTTTTTACATTTCTTTTCTAACCTCGTTAGTCTCGCTCTCGATAGAATTATTAAGATAGAAGAATTAGAAAAAGAAAATAGCATTCTGATTAATAAATTGCAGTCAGCTATTGATATACCGGATATGATTGGCGAAAGCCAAGTAATGAAGAACCTTGCAAAGCTTATTTACAAGGTAGCACAAACAGATGCAACTGTTTTAATAACAGGCGAAAGCGGAACAGGTAAAGAGATTGCTGCACGAGCAATTCATCAATTGAGCAAGCGAAATGAGAAACCATTCCTTGCGCAATTTTGTGGTTCTATTCCCGATACTTTATTGGAAAGTGAACTATTCGGATATAAAAAGGGTGCTTTTACAGGTGCTAATAGTGATAAAATTGGTTTATTAGAAGCTGCTGATAAAGGAACATTTTTCTTAGATGAGATTGCGGATATATCTAATGCGCTTCAAGCTAAACTACTTAGAGTGCTTGAAAATAGAGAGATCATTCGTCTCGGAGATGTTAATGTAAAAAAAGTTGATGTAAGAATTTTGGCTGCAACAAATAAAGACCTACTTGAGTTATCTAAAGATGGAAATTTCAGAGAAGATCTTTTTTATCGATTGAATGTATTCCCAATTACTATGCCCCCACTTAGAGAAAGAAGAAGTGATATACCAATTCTAACAAAACATTTTATCGAAAAACTTTCGGGTAAAGAATTTATTGTTGATTCAGAGGCAATAAAAAAACTTGAATCATATTACTGGCCCGGAAATATTAGGCAATTAATTAATGTAATACATAGAGCACTTATTCTTTGCGATAGCAATAAAATCAGTTCCGAACATTTAATAATTGAAGATGATAAAGATTTGGAAGAATTTAACGGAACTTTGAAAGAATTCGAAGTAAATTTATTGAAAAAAAGATTGGATCAATTTAAGGGCAATAGAACGTTAACAGCAAAATCACTTGATGTATCTGTTAGATGGGTGCAGTTAAAATTAAAAGAATACGGATTAGAATAAATGCAAAATTTTACTTCCAGCATTTTATTTGAACGCTTCGAAGTTATTGATCTTCTAAAAAAAGATGAACATGCCGCCGTGTTCCTCGCTAACCATATTTATCTTTCAAAAAAAATTATTTTAAAGGTTTTAGATACAGCAAAAATATCAGATCAATCTCTTGTAGACCGATTTAAGCGAGAGGCAAAATTACTTGCTCAGCTCGATAATCCCAATATTATTAAAGTGCTTGATTTTGGAATGGATAAGGAGTATTTCTATATCTCGTTTGAATATTTCGAAGGCTCTAATCTTAGAAAAGTTATTAATGATTCTACTTTGGATTTTGAAAAGAAGAAGCAGGTAATGATTCAGATTCTTCAAGGATTGAGTTACGCAAATAATAATGGAATAATTCATCGTGATATTAAACCGGAAAATATTTTTGTTAATTCTAATCTTCAGGCGAAGATAGGTGATTTTGGGTTAGCTCTTTCTGCCGAAGAAAGTTTTGTTACACAGCCCTATTCAATTGTTGGCACTCCGAGCTATATGTCCCCAGAACAAATACGGGGCGAAAAACTAACTCTTAGAAGCGATCTTTTCTCTGTCGGGGTAGTTTTTTATGAACTCTTCACCGGTAAAAATCCATTCCTCAAGGATAACCTGAATCTCACTATTAACGAGATAATGAGTTACAACTATGATTCCGTTGTTGAAGAGTTGAATGGTTTACCGGATGAAATAAAAAACATAGTTAAAAAATTATTATATAAAAATCCCGCTGAGAGATATGGATCAGCCGCTGAAATATTAAGTGAACTCGGTGAAGATTTTGATGACCAAATTGTTGATGCCGCAAAAGAGTTAATGGACACAGAGATTCGACCGAAACGAAATAATAAAAAATGGGTTTTAGCCGTTTTTTTTATTTTTATTGCCTCTCTCTTTAGTATCTATTTATTTAATTCTCAAAGCAGCGTAAAAAATCCGATTAATAGCGACTCACTTATAGCAAAAAATAGTAACGAAATTGAACCTAAAACTGATCCCGTAAATGATTTAAGTACGGAAGCGCAAAATGCAAAACCAATTGAAGATAATAAATTGGTTGTTGATGAAAAAGAACCAACAAATTCGAAAAATAATCCCAATTTAAATGAACCGGAAAGTGAAAACGCAAAAGAGGTAATCAGAAACGGTTCTTTTTATGTAGAATGTTTCCCTTGGGCTGACATTTATATTAATAATGAGTTTAAGAAGACAACACCTCTTAGAGAAGCAATTTCTCTTCCCGAAGGGGAATATTCTATTCGGTTAGTTCATCCTGACTATCCGGTGTATTCGGGTAAAATAAATATTAATCCTAATAGAACAACGAATTTAAAAATTTCCTTGGATACATTGTTTGCTTATCTAAACTGTCGGGTTTATCCATGGGGAGATGTGTATGTTAATAATGTGCTTAAAGGGACAACCCCTTTAAAGAGTCTTATTCGTATAATGCCAGGGGTTAGCAACAAAATTTTAATTAAAAATTCATCTTTTAAAGATATTGATACCGTAATTAAAGTTAGTAGAGGCGACACGGTAAGCCTAAAAATCTCATTTAAGTAAATGGTATAAAAATTGAACAGTAAATAAAAAGTTTATTATTATGAAAAAATTAATTACACTACTAATATTAGCAATTGCAACGGCCGGAGTATCTGGACAAGGATACTGGCGGCAGATGGGCAATATGCCCTATCCCGTTACGGGAGGAGCTGCTATTTTTAATAATGATCTAAAAACCCCTAAATTCTATATTATAGGGGGTTATTCTGATTCACTTCAAAGTGCGGTTAATTGGATTCAAGAATATGATCCGGTTAATAATGTTTGGAAGATGGTTGGTGCTATGAAAGAGCCTCGATACCTTCTATCAGCTGATTTTTATAAAGGAAGTTCAATCTATTTTGGAGGTAATCAACCTAATTCTACTATTAAAGAATCTTTAGAAAGTTTTGAATTTTCTAACATTAATCCGGTAATAAAAGATAGTAAACCGACCTTTGCAAGAAATTTTTCCACCGGGCACGTAATTGGTGACAACCTATATATAATTGGTGGTAATTCATCTGTTTCGGGGGTTACACTTCCATACATTGTAGAATATAATCTCGTTACAAAGGAAGAAAGTATAAAGTTTGATTTAGGCAGCGCAGATAAACCTGAAGCACACATGACGGCAATCATAAAAAAAGATATTTTTATTTTCGGCGGAATTTATAACGGTATAAAAAATTGGATAAGAAAATTTAATATCACAGAAAGAAAATATTTTTATTTAGATGCTGCACTTCTTTCTCCTCGTGCCGGTGGAGCTGCGGTTTATAATGAATTTCTCGGTAGAGTATTAATTATTGGTGGATATGATGAAACTAATTTAGCACTTTCTACTGTTGAATCTGTTGAAGTTGGCACTAATGATACGATAACAGTAAAACCTTATGTGTCGATGAATTTCGCACGCAAAAATTTTATGGCAGTTAATTATCAAAACAAAATTGCCGTCTTTGGCGGTCGCGATGCCAAAGGTGAAGTTGTTAGAGCCGTTGAAATTTATTTTGATACCACTATGGTAAGCAATCGCGAAAAAACTAATGAGCTGCCTACATCAATAAAATTACATCAAAATTACCCAAACCCATTTAACCCGACTACTACTATATCATTTGATATAAATAGCGAACAGAAAATTAATGTTGAGATTTATAATTATCTCGGAGAAGAGATTAAGAGTCTTTATAGCGGAATTTCTCCCACGGGTAATCATTCGCTTAGTTGGGATGGTACAGATAATTATGGGAATATAGTAAGTTCAGGAATTTATTTTGTTAAGTTAAGCAGTGAAAATTTTTCCGAAACAAAAAAAATGGCACTGCTTAAGTGAAAAAATATTTTATTGTTCTCTTTTTATTCTCAATTACTTGCATGGCGCAGGTAGCGAGTCTCGAAAATCTTCGCACTCAATTTGAGTCGTTTGAATACGAAAAGGTAATTCGAACAGCAAATGATTTGTTGGCATCAGCTGAGATTAGCGATTCACAGAAAGTAGAGATATATGAGATACTTGCAGTTTCTTATTATTCAATCAATAACGAAAATGCGGCAAAAGAAAGCTTTGCGGAAATCTTGAAATTAAGGAGTAATTACACGCCAAGTCCACTTAAAATGTCTCCGGTGATTATTCCATTGTTTGAAGATGTAAAGAAGAATTTTATTATAGCAAATCGAATAGATGAATTGCATCAGGGTGCGGAAAGCCAAAAACCCGTAATTAAGTATATAGACAATAGCACTAATATTTTTAAAAATTTGGTTTTACCCGGCTGGGGTCATCTAGGCGTAGGCAATACTGCTAAATCAATTATCTATTCAGGACTTAGCTTGGTTAATATTGGTCTTATAGTATATTACGCAAATGATACAAATAAAAAGCAGAACGCTTACTTAAACGAATCAAATAGACTTTTAATAGAAACGAAGTATAATGAATATAATAATTCATTTAAATCTCGAAATTTGTACATAATATCGTATGCAGTTATTTGGGCTGTAAGTCAGTTAGATTTGTTGATATTTTCCGACAACCAGATTATTGAGCAACCTATAAGTTTAGGTATTGAAAAGGAATCAGTTCGTTTTAGTTTATCCTTTCCCATTAATTAGTGCGCATATATTTCGTTTAGTGCGAAAAATATTCGCATCAAAAAGCTGCTAATTAATTAAATATCATCAATTTAGTTCTATTAAGAAGCATAAAATAAGTGGCACACGGATTGCTACCATAGGTGTAATCCTCCGTCCTTAAGAGTGGCGAAGAAACAAAAGTTTGATAAATGTTCTTCGCCTTCTTTTTTTTAAAGAAGTCCCATTTCGTCAATTTTTCCTTTAGTTTCTTCAATTTTCATAGTTTGGTTTTCCATTAAATATATATATATTTCTCTTTCAATTATTATAAAATAGCAAGGTTTATGGATTTTAAAGCAGAAAAGTTTGGAGATGTAACCGTAATACATATTTTCTTAAGCAGAGCCACTTTAGCTAAAGCAGTAGAATTTAAAGAATATGCAATATCATTGATAAATAATGGTAATACAAAATTAATAGCTGATTTAAGTATTTGTGAATATATCGATTCTACATTTTTGGGTGCAATGGTCTCGGTTTTGAAAAAAACCAATACTATGGGTGGTGATCTTAGATTGGTTTATAATAAAGAAGTTACAAGTCTGATGTTCGTTCTTACAAGAATGGATAAAGTATTTAAAGTATTCACGGGATTAAATGAAGCAATTGCAAGTTTTAGTCCCGGGTTCGGCACTCTTACCTGGAAGTAACTTCCATTACTTTATAAACTTTATCGTTCGTTCTAATTACTTCAGGACATTTGAATGTTATTTCCTCTCCCTTTACGGCTGATTCGGCAGGCTTATCATTAGAATAAAAATCATTTAAATCGAGTTCCACAACTCCGGTTGTATCTCCGATTATATAAAGCTGCTCTCCTTTCTTTACTTCACCCGCCATTACACGTATATGTCCTACGTTTTCTTTCTTGAAGTAATTAAGGACTTTTCCAAGATAAATTTTTCTTGTCGATGCATGGCTTCCATAAGTATCAGAGAACTCGTTACTGCCCGGTGCGCCGAAATAAAATCCGCTTGAGAATCCCCGGTTATATACTTTCTCTAACTCCTTTAGGTAGTCTGCTTTTTTATCCTCTGTCAATGTTCCTTCAAAATATTGGTCAATTGCTTTGCGGTATGAAGATACAACTTTTGAAATATATTCCGGACTTCTTTTCCGCCCCTCAATTTTAAAAATATCGATCTTTGCTTCGATTAATTTATCTATAAATTCAATTGCGCATAAATCCTTAGGGGACATTACATAATCTTCCCCAAGAATAAAGGAATGTCCATCCTCCTTATCAATAATTTCATATTCTCTACGGCATGGCTGAATGCATTCGCCTCTATTAGCGCTTTTATTAAAAACATCATGACTCATAAAGCATCGTCCACTTATTGCCACGCACATTGCGCCATGAATAAAAGTTTCTATTTCTAAATCGACTTCATTTATAATTTCTTCAATTTTGTCAAGTGTGCATTCGCGGGCAAGGACTATTCTGCTTGCGCCCATCTCTTTGAAAAATTTTGCCGATTGTGAATTTGATATAGAAGCTTGAGTGCTAATACAAAATGGAATATTTAATTCTCTGCATTTTTGAATCACTGCAAAATCCCAACAGATTATCATATCAATACCGGCTTCTTTTGCCTTTACTAATATAGTATCTAATAGACCAATCTCATTTTCATAAACAATAGAATTAAGGGTAAGATTTGTTTTTACGTTATGTTCTCGGCAGTAGGAAGCAATTTTCTCTAAATCATCTAATTTGAAGTTTTCCGCTTTGGAGCGCATATTAAGATTTTCGGTGCCGAAATAGATTTCATCTGCCCCGCTCTTTATTGCGGTTACAAGCATTGTCCAATCCCCGGCAGGGGCTAATAATTTTGGCTTCTTCAATTCTTCCCTTTCTTTGATGCAATTTCGTTTTTTTTATTTAAGACATCTAATATAATTAAAAACCTTATCGTAAGTAAGGCTCTTACACTTATATTTGGATATTCAATTTATGGAATTATGAAAAAAAATTTTGTACTTGCACTTATCGGAATTACAATCGGAGGTATAGGTTTTGGTCTTGTTACTCCGGTTACTGTAATTTTATTAGAAAAATCGGGCACTCCGAGCGCATTAACGGGTATTCTTACAACAATTGGTCTCTTAAGTATTCTTATCTTTTCTCCTTTAACGGGCAGTTTAATTACAAAATTCAACGTCAGAAAGATACTTCTAATTGGTTTGGTAATATGGTCGTTCGGCGCACTTGGACATATATATTGGTATAATCTCTATCTTCTTTTTCCTCTTCGTTTTATTATGGGTATCGGAGGGACTTTTATTTTTGTTTCAACTGAAGTAATAATTAATACAATTAGCAGCGAAAAAAATAGAGGAAAAAATATCGGTCTTTATGTGGTACTTCTTTCAGTCGGCATTGCAATAGGAACAATGCTTATCTGGACTATTCAAATTGCTGATTGGTTTCCGTTTGTTATAAGCTTCATAATTATGTTTATAGTACTCGGAATTCAGTTTTTTTATTTCGAGGAAATAGAAATAGAAAAACAAGTACAAAACTCTGCCACAATGAGATTATTAGATATGCCGCTTCTTAGTCTAATTTCATCCTTTATTTATGGATTTTTTGAATCTTCTATCGTAGTTGTACTTCCATTATTTGGACTAAGGACTTTATTCACAGAAACAGATATTTCTGTTTTTATGACTTCGTTTGTAATTGGTGGAATTATTATACTCTATTTTATTGGACACTTATCGGATAAACTGAATAAAGAAAATTTAGTATTATCTATTGCACTTATTTTATCCGGCTTCATAATTCTTCCGGTATTTACACATAATTTCTATTTATTGACAGGGATTTTTCTCTTAATAGGGGGAGTTATACCGTCATTATATACACTTGGGCTAAACTTTGCTGTTGATAAAATCAGACGGGATCAAATTCCAAAGGCTAATGGTTTTTATATTATGATGTATGGTGCAGGAACAATGACCGGACCGATAATCGGCTCTTTGATGGTTGAATTAAATAAAGATTACGGATATTGGGTCTTTTCTTCAATAATCTGTCTCATTTTTGTTTCATATTTAGTTTTTAACAAAAAGAGAACGGTTGTTTAGAAGTTATTTTCTTATATTTCGTAATATTCTGAAACACAATCTGTCTTATTATGGGAAAGCCTGACGAGAAAACTATTTTGAAAAATAATGAAATTGACCAGACTATCCTCGAAACGATAAATAGTATTTATGCTATTTCGTTTTCGACTACATCAGACCTATCGGAGCTTAATTTTATATCCGATGCTGTAAGGGCGATCTATGGTTATTCCCCCGAAGAGATATATAAAGACAATTCACAATTAGCACGTTCAGTGCATTCGGAAGATTTCCCTCAATTCAAGGACTTTATTAGAAAAGCTAAATCAGGTGAAGAATCTGAATTAGATTATAGGATTAAAGACCGCTATAATAAAGAACATTGGGTTAGACATAACGCTACTCCGATAATCAAAAATAATGAAATTGTCCGTATAGTCGGTTACATACAAGATATTACAGAAGAAAAAATTACTCAGATAAAACTTGAACGCTCCGAAGAACGGTTTAGATTACTTATTAATACTGCCGATGATTTGATATTTATATTAAATGGGTTTGGCTATTTTAATATGGTTAATAAAAGTGGTGCTACGGTTCTTGGTTATACACCAAGTGAAATGATCGGACGCCATTTCCTTGAATATATTTCCAAAGACGATGAACCAAAGATTGCTTCGGCATTTGAAAAAATATTATCCACCGATGAAATTACAATATTCGAAACGGCATTTATTGATCGTTACGATAAAGAAGTAATATTCGAAATCCACGCCAAGCCGATGTTTGCCAATGGTGAAATTACGGGTATGTTTAGTATCGGCAGAAATATTACTACAAGAAAAAGAGACGAACAGAAAATAAAAGAACTTAATTCCAAGTTAGTTGAAGCTAATAGAATTATATCGATCGAAAGAGAAAGAGCTAAAAATAAAATCACTTTATTGGAAGAATTAAACCAGTTAAAGAGTGAATTTATTTCCAATATATCTCACGAATTAAGAACACCACTTGCTTCGATAGTGGGCTTTGCAGAAACAATTAATTCCGACCCCGATCTTCCAAAAGAAATGATGAGTGAGTTTACAAGCATTATTTTATCGGAAGGAAAGCGTTTAGCAAAACTAATTAATGATGTACTCGATTTTTCTAAACTTGAATCGGGCGAAGAAGAACTAAAAATTATTAATGTTGATGTAAATGATCTTCTTAATGAAATAATTGATTCGCTAAAGTCTTCCATTGATGGGAAAAAACTTAGCATTACGATATCCCTTCCTAATGAAGACCTTATTATAAAAGCAGATAAAGAAAGAATGACTAAAGTAATTTATAACCTACTTTCTAATGCAATTAAGTTTACAAATTCAGGTGGAAGAATTTCTATTCTTGCTCAAGATTTTGGAAAGGAAATTGAAATAGCAATTAGTGATACCGGAATCGGGATTCCTGAAATAGAAATTCCAAAATTATTTCAAAAATTTTCTAAAGTTAATAGACCCGGTACTCAAATTACCGGAGCTGGTTTTGGTTTAACTGCTGTTAAACAGATCGTAGAACTGCATAAAGGTTTAATAAAAGTAAGAAGTGAAGTAAATAAAGGTTCTACTTTTATCGTAAGATTACCAAAATAATATGAAGGGTGTATAACTTGGGTAAATTAGTATTTATTATTGATGATGAAGAATCAATATTAAAAATGCTTGTTCATTGGCTTAAACACCAATGGGGCTACAATGTTAAATCATTCACTAAAGGATTAGATGCTTATAATGCTTTGAACGAAAACCCCGATTTAGTTCTTCTTGATATAATGTTGCCTGATATTAATGGTATCGATCTCTTAGTTAAGATAAAACAAAAAAATCAAAATCTTCCGGTTGTAATGCTTTCTGCTCAAGGAAGTATTGAAGTAGCAATGGAATCAATTAGACAAGGTGCATTCGATTATTTTCCTAAACCGATCGATAAAAACAGATTAGATCCCGCAGTAAGAAATGCTATACGAAGTTATGATCTTCAAAGAGAAGTTGAAAACTTAAAAGAAAATTTACAAAGAGAATTTAGTTTCGATAATATCATATCGGCAGATAAAAAAATGCAAGATGCATTTAAAATGGTTACTAAAGTTCTCGATAATGATATTACTGTGTTAGTTCAGGGTGAAAGCGGAACGGGTAAGGAACTTTTTGCACGTGCAATCCATTATAATGGAAACAGAAAAAACGAGCCTTTTATTGTGGTTAATTGTGCGTCTATTCCTAGAGAATTGCTTGAAAGTGAATTGTTTGGACATGAAAAAGGTGCCTTTACAGGTGCACATCAGAGAAAGATTGGAAAATTTGAACTCGCAAAAGCCGGCACTATTTTTTTAGATGAGGTCGGTGAAATGGAAATGTCGCTCCAAGCAAAAATTCTCCGTGTAATTCAGAATAGAGAATTTGAAAGAGTGGGCGGTAACGAAGTCCTTAAATCAGATGTGAGGATTATATCGGCTACAAATATTGATTTAAAAGATGCGGTAGATAAAAAACAATTTAGAGAAGACTTATTTTATAGACTTAGTTCTTTTCCGATAAACATAATTCCACTTCGAGAAAGAAGAGGCGATATTGTCGTCTTGATTAATCATTTTATTGATGCGTTCAATAAAAAATTAAATCGAAATATTTCGGGAGTAACTAAAGCGGCATTAAAAACACTGTATGATTATGATTGGCCCGGAAACGTACGCGAACTCGAAAATTTGATCGAAAGAAGCGTGATACTTACCGATAAAGATGTAATTGATAATGATGTACTTCCCAATCATGTGGTAAAACGTGAACAGACGATGATTAATGTTTCGGGGGACTATTTTTCCTTTGATGCTCCTATAATTCCTTTTGAAAAATTAAAAGAAGAAGCAATTCGACATTCCTTATTAGTAACAG
This sequence comes from Melioribacteraceae bacterium, assembly GCA_041674625.1. Taxonomy (GTDB): domain Bacteria; phylum Bacteroidota; class Ignavibacteria; order Ignavibacteriales; family Melioribacteraceae; genus BRH-c32. The sequence goes on from JBAYVI010000007.1 coordinate 39,113, forward strand.
AAGGTAATATTGTTGAAGCAGCAAGAAAACTTAAAATAGGCAGAGCAACATTTTACCGTCTATTAGATAAATATAAAATTAACTGAGAGTATATAAATGAACATAATTGAAGAAGTAATTGACGATATATTAGTAGAGATTATTAATTATGACCGCGCAACTTTAAGTGAAGCAGAAATATTAAAAGGTATGATTAATAAGAAAGTCGATTTAGGATTTAATAAAATAATTATAGACCTTTCTTCGTGTACATTTATGGATTCGACTTTTCTTGGTGTCTTAGTTAATACACTAAAAAAAGCAGCAAAGACCGGAGGAGACCTTAAGTTGGTGGGTTTTCAACCGGCGGTTCGTTCGATGTTTGAATTAACACGCCTCTTTAGAGTGTTTGATACATATTCCGAATTACAAACAGCAATTAAGAGTTTTTATAACTAAGATAAATATGATGAATAACGAAAGTGTAAAAGGAACCATACTTCTTGTTGAAGATGAATTTAATATTGCAAAATTATTTTCATATAATTTAACTAAAGCAGGTTTTAAAGTTGAAGTGGGGACTAATGGTCAAGAAGGTTTAGATTTAGCCCTCAAAATTATGCCCGATATTATTATTAGTGATGTAATGATGCCGGTTATGGATGGATATGAATTTAGGAGAAATTTACTTAAAAATCCGGAAATAAAATCGATTCCATTTGTTTTCCTTACAGCAAAAGGAGAAGAAGATGATGTTCTTCAAGGATACGATCTCGAAATTGAAGACTATATTATTAAAACAGCAAGTCCTAAAATCGTAATTGCGAAAGTTTCGGCGATACTAAAAAGTTTAGAAAAGGAAAGAGTAAAAGTAGTAGATGAAGTTCAGAAAGCTGCCGATTCGATGGGTGCTAAAGTAGTTCCCGACGAAGTTCCTCCATTTTCTGATTTTTCTGTAAGGCATTGGCATCAGCCATATAAAAACGTTCCGGGCGGTGATTTTATTGATTATGTGAAAGTCGATGATGATCAAATGGTAATAGTTTTCGGCGATGTAATGGGAAAAAGATGGGGTGCGTGGTATTTCGCTGTCGCTTATGCGGGATATGTAAGAAGTGCTACGCGATTTGTTCTTGAATCCTCTTCAAACAATCTTCAACCAAGTGAAATAATTAAAAAGGTTAATGATTCTGTTTATAAGGATGAACGAATCTCTGAAGTATTTGTAACTCTTACAATTATCGTCCTTGATAGAAAAAATAAAGTAGCTAAATATGCAGGTGCCGGAGATTTACCTCTGATTTTCAAAGGTAAAGAAACAAAGACGGTTCATTCAAAAGGGTTGTTACTCGGCTTTTCAAATAATGAAGAATATGAAAACATTGAAATTCCGCTTGAATCGGGTGATGAAGTTTTTCTTTATACAGATGGAATTACCGAATCTCGAAATCCTGAAGGTGAATTATATGGCGAGCCCCGTTTATTGGAATTTATAAAAAATATGCCTTTAGATAAAGATTCGTTAGAGTTAATTCGAAATGAAATTTATACTTTTTCTAATAATGAAGTGGAAGACGATATCTCGGTTATCTCGATAAAATACTTGTAACTATTCTATTTTTAAGATATTCAAAATGTTCGTTTGTAAGTGTAACTTCACGGTAAATTTCGGTTACTAATTCTTTATTTAGTAATTCAAATTCATTTAGTCGCGGAGTAATTATTAGTCCTCCCAAATCAATAGCAGCAGGGCTAATAAGTAATTGTTTCTCACCCTTTTCAAAGTAAGCATCAGGGCGGTGTTTCCTTCTTGGAATAAATACTATCCTCCATTTATTATCCCTATACCAACTAAGGATGTTCATCATCGGTTCATCTTTCGGAAGTGAAATTCTCTTAAAAGCATCTACGAATAATTTATAAGCGAATAGCAAATCACCTTTACTGACCGATTCGAATGCTATCATTCTTCTTAAATATTTTTCTATCGCATAAATATTTATTTTACTGTCGGAGTAGATTTTATTTGATAGAGAGGAAACAACAAAATCGTAATCATTTTCGATCGGAATTTTATGGCTCGAACCGGCTTGGAAGTGCATATGATCAGGTGCAGAAGCACCACATCTTGGACCGTTATAAAATAGCGTATAGTCATTCCCCATACTTTTTGTCAAATCTAATAGCGTTTCAAAGTTTCCGATTATTGTTTGCGGCTGATGTTTCCTTTTAATAATGGTGAAGTGCTCTTTGAAGATTGGATATGGATTTACAAGTAAATCAAAACGTTTATTAAAAATAACTTTTCTTTGTTCGGCGGGAAGATTACAAAGAAAACACTCTCTTTTTTTTATTGCTTCGTCGTCCGTATCTGCCGATGTAGAAATCATTCTATTAGGATTAAATTGAACGTGTATAGAAAAACCATCAAAAGGGATCTCTTTAATTCTCACTTGATCTAAAGCAGAGTAATTGTTTCCGCAAAACTCCCACTCCTTTTTTTGATCGCTAAATAATAGTTTTATTTTAGTATCAAATTCAGAATCGAATATTTTGTTCGTGTCTTTTCTTTTAATTAGATCTTTTAGTGCCATTAGAGATTTTTCTTTTCCTTAATTCAAAAGTCCTAAGTTTATCTTTATAATAATTATTTTTATTTACCGAAGCGATATCAAGAGCGGCATCGGAATTACCTTCCCACCTTCGGCATAAATAAACTGGTTCATAAATTCTACCGATTTTATAACTCCCTGAAATTGTAATTCCAAGATAATAATCTTCTCCATAACTCACGTTTGGTATTCCAACCTCTCTTAATATAGGAGTATAAAATGCTCTTGGAGCACCAAGTCCATTGATACGAAGTGCATTATTAAATCCGTTATCAGAGCTCCATTCTTTATGATCTATTAATCCGGGCGGCAATTCTTTTAAGTCAAAATTTGTCATTAAATAACTTCCGATTACCATTCCACATTTAGATTCATAAAACTTATCTATGATTTTTTGCAAAGCATTTTCGTTATTATAAAGATCATCGCTATCTAATTGTACGGCAAACTTTCCACAACTTTTGTGATTGATTGCATAATTCCAACAGCCACCTATCTCTAAATCTTTCTCTTCAGGAATAAGATGTATTAATTTTGGATTATTTTTAGTGTATTCATTTAATAATTCGGATGTACCGTCAGTTGAATAATTATCCACTACAATTACGTTGTAATTAAAATTACATTTTTGAGATAATGCTGAATCGATCGCATCCTTAATTGTATTTACTCTATTTTTAACCGGAATTGTTACAGATGCCTTGATATCAAAAGAGGAATCGAAATTTACATCTTGAAAATCAGGCTTAAGAAATGCACCCGATTTTTTAAGATACTCTGTAAATGCTTTTTCCATTTCTATTTGATAATCGCGATTGCACGAGTTAACATAATCGAACTGTTTTTCGCCCGAGAGCCGAGTATCCTTTTCGGAAGCAGTATAAAGAAATTCCGGAATGCGTATCATTTCATAATCAAGCGAAATCAATAATCTTGTTAAATATAGTCCTGCGAATTTATAATCATCATTTATTGATTCTGCGGCACACTTAAAAACATTTCTATCTATTAAAACAAAATAACCGAAATCAAAATCATCACGAACGCTTCCTTCTTGATAATCGATTAATGGATGCTTTGTAACTGCATCTTTTTTCTCAAGATAATCTGAATAAATAAATTTAGCATTTGTGGATTCAGCAATTGATACATATCGTTGAATAAAATTAGCGTGAATATCAATTTCCGCGGGTTTCAAGAGTAGTAATATATAATCGATGTTTCCAACGGCGATTCTTTTCATAGTCTTTGAACTAAAATCATTAATTGCTGTAACTGATTTTATTTCGGGATATTTTTTTAATGAATTTATAACCCTCTCGTCTTCGAAAGGGATAAAGCATGCGATTGATTTCATAGATTATATTTTATATTAATTCGAGCACGTATTTAATTAGCATTTAATGATAGACCGATTCTAAATTCTCTTCCTGCATCTGGCAAACCCCATTGCGTATAATATAACTTATCAAAAATATTATTAACTCTTAAAAATAACTCCAAATTATACTTAGAAGCGAAATAAAAATCATAAGCCACTCGAGCATTGAGAATAAAATAGTCAGGAAGTTTTTGTATGTAAGTATTTCCCCCCTGAAATCCGAATTCATTACCGGTGTAATTTCCCTCGATGAGTAACTCAAGTTGATTAATTGGCTTATAAGAAAGATTAAGGGCAGAAAGAAATTCCGGTTTGTATTCTAACGTATCAGAATATTCGCCCGCAGCATTTTTTGCATAGGAATTTAGTATTGAAAAAGAGTAACCAAAATTAATTTGAGAAGTTAATTGGTGATCCCCAAATATCTCCATTCCGAAGATTCTCATTTTGTCTTCATTAATCCTTTTGAACATTCCCCCGCTTAGACTTTCGCGTACAATTCCATTATCCATATAAGTTAGGAATAAATTAAGTCCTGCTTTTCCGTATTGGTGTTTATAATCCAAACTTAATTCAGACGAAATAGCCGATTCAGCTTTAAGCGAAGGATTAGAGACAAACTTACCCAGAGCACCTGAAAATTTCTCTCTTAAAGTGGGGAATCGAGTTTTACGTCCGATACTTATAGCCGCATTTAGTTTACTATCAAGATTATATATAGCCGAAAGATTAAGAGAAAAATCATCGACCGATTTATCAGATGGTTTATCGCCCGTCTTTGGTGTAGAATAGTAATCGTAACTTGCACCACCGATTAAAATGAAGTCGCTTATAATCTGTTCTAATTCTAATCCGGCACTTAACAAATTCTGAGTATAAATAAAATCAGTATATCCAGAAGAGAGAAAACTTTCTTTATGCTCAGTTGTAAATCCATTGAAAGATGCTTTCAAAAGTGAGTTTTCACTTAGAGATTGCTTATAAATTACTCTACCCGAAATTATCCGGTCTTTATTTATTTCGACTTCATCTATTGTAGAAAATGACTTATCCTTATATTGATCAATCAGCATATTAAATGAAGAAACAGAAAGAGAATAGATTATAGAAGAAGCAGATGCATTATTAAAGTTATAATTGCCGAATAGATTACCTGTAAGTTTTTTCCATTCGGGGTATTTCCAATAACGTGGTTTGCTTACATTAATTTCCGAAGGCACACCCTTTTCGGCTGTGATATAAGAGAGCGAAAAATTAATATTAGAGTTATCATTTAATTTATATCCAAATCTACCGAAAGATGAAAAGGAATTACTTTGGCTATTAAGACGTCTTTTGCCCGGATTCTCGACAGCTGAAAATGATCCAGGAAGTGAATATCCGTCACTTTTTTTATATGATACAGAAACGAGATAACCGAAATTATCAATTCTATTTGAATACATTCCCGATAAACGTTGATAATTATTATCGCCCGCTTGAAGATTAATCCTATTGGTTGAACCGGGCGAAAGGGGATTTTGTGATTCAATATTAATTACACCTGCTATATTATTTGCGCCATAAATTACCGAAGGGATTCCACGTGTAATATAAATTTCGGATAATGCCTCAGTCGGCACCAAGCCAAGATCAATTCTATTATCCCAGGGAATATTTAATTGCACACCATCGAATAAAAGGGAGACTTGTCTTTCACCGGCACCTCTTATAAAGAATAAACTTTCACCTCTTGAGTTAGTTTGTGTTTTTATCGAAGGAATATATTTCCCGAGTTCAAGAATTGATGCCGCATCAGATTTCTGAATGCTTTCTAAATTAATTTCGGTTACAGTTTTTGGTTCTATAACCAAGCCGCTTTTAATCACAATATCATCGAAGTAATAAGTCTTAACCGAGTCCTTATTCTGCGCAATTATTAGAGAGGTGAAAAGAAGAAAAAATAAAATTCGGGTCATAACTACTCTTTTTGCTTAAAATTTAATGTAAAAAAATTTTCTCAAAATGCTCTAATTTGGACGTTAAAGCCACTATTGGGTTAGGTCAGTAATTTTTCTTTTGTAAATACTTTCCAAATATATATTTTTTTACTTAACTTTGTTGCTGAATCAAACACAAATGAAAATATACAAACTTAAATGAACATTAGAAACAACACATATTTCATCATAGGAAAAAGACACGAGATACATACGCCCTCAGTATCACGTTTTTCCTTACAATCAAATTGTGCACTCACAACCGCACAAAGAAAAAAACTAACCACCTAGTATTCCATAGTTTTAAATTAATCGTTAAGTATAACTAACAAGAGGTATTATTGCGTTATTTATTTTTAAATATATTTATGTTCTTATATATGATAACCGCCGGAAATTTTATTGATACAAAAGAGACTAATACTGAAACTGAGAACGGCGTAAAAACAGAAACAACAGTAGATGCAAAAGCAGAGGCAACACCTGCAGCAACAGAAATAGAAGCATCATCAGCCAAGATGGTTGAGATGGGTACTATGACTGCATCTTGGTACGGACCCGGATTCCATGGCAGAACCACGGCAAATGGAGAAGTATATGACCAGATGGCTTTAACGGCAGCTCATAAGGAATTGCCATTCGGTACAATGTTATTGGTAACTAATCCTCGCAATGGAAGGAGCGCATTCGTTAGAATAAACGATAGAGGTCCTTATATTGATGGAAGAGATTTAGACCTTTCGCAAGGTACTGCGGCTGCACTTAAAATGATAAAGCGAGGAGTAATAAAAGTAAAAGTGGAAGAAGTAATATTACCAATTAAGTTCAGCCCTTCTCTTTCAGCTCGTTAAAATGATTTTACGAATAGTGGTGAGGGATAATCGATCCTATGAGTATTAATCAGAAATAAATTCTAAAGAAGCCGCCTTTAAGGGCGGTTTTTATTTTTTAAAATGATCTTATTGTCAATATGCTATACATTAATTAATTTACTGTATCAAAAAACGGAAGTAAGATGACAGTTATTTTTTCCAAAAAATGCGAGCTTGCAGTTCAAGCAGTTTTATTTTTATCGATTAAAGAGGAAAAGCAAGTTTGGAATGCGGAAGAAATTTCAAAAGAGATGATAGTTCCAAAAGAATTTGTCACTAAGATGTTGCAGATACTTACCGATAGTGGTATCGTTGGCTCCAAGAAAGGAAAATCTGGTGGATTCTTCCTTGCCAAAAATCCAAAAGATATTAGGTTGGTAGATATAGTTAAAGCAATAGATGGAATGGAAGTTTTTGAAACGTGTGTTCTTGGTTTTCCGGGTTGTTCATCTGATAACCCATGTCCGGTTCATGATAAATGGGGAAAACTTCGTGATGATGCTTTCAAAATGTTGAGCGAAGAAACACTTGAGGAGTTTAAAGAAAAAACGACAAAAAAAATCGAATCACTTAAATCATAATTATCATCCTACCATTAATTATATTGAATTCATTGGCGGGATGAAACATATAAATTAGCGAGGGCTTTATGTATAGAAGAATTGAAGATTTTTTAGCAGAATGGAAAAACGAAAGTGAAGGTACAATAAAAGTATTTTCAGAATTAACGGACGAATCCTTAATCAAGCAAATTCCAAATTATAAAAGAACTCCGGGTCGCTTAGCCTGGCATATAGTTTTGACAATTAATGAACTTATGTCTCGAACAGGATTAAAATTAGAGGCACCAGCCGAAGACGCTCCAATTCCCTCAAGAGTAGAAGAAATTATTGCCGCTTATGGAAAAGCGTCAGATTCTCTATATAATCAAATTAAGGATACATGGGCAGATTCTGATTTGGAAGTAGAAATCAATTTGTATGGCGAGATGTGGAAAAACGGAATGACACTTAATGTACTTATTAAGCATGAAATACATCACCGTGCTCAGTTGACTGTATTAATGCGTCAATTGGGGCTAAAAGTGCCGGGGATATATGGACCATCGGAAGAAGAATGGGCACAAATGGGTTCCCCCGCCGCAGAATAGATAATAGCACATTTAAATATTGGGCATATGGAAATTGACGCAATAAAAGAAGCAGTTAGACAAAATAGTATTGAATGGCGTAAGCACGCTCTTCAACGAATGCTTGAGAGGGATATTTCCAGAGAAAATATAAAAAAAATTATATTGGAGGGAGATATAATTAAAAGTTATCCTGGAGATAAACCATATAAAAGTTATTTGATTCATAAAAAAATAGGCAACCGGCATCTACATTTGGTTGTAGCTTTTGATGAAGTCAATAATAAAGTTTATATTATAACTACATACGAACCTTCATTAGATATGTTTGATATAAATTTTACAAAAAGGAGAAGATAATGGGAAAAGATATTTGTCCTTTATGTGGAGGAATAAAAATTGATTCTACAACCAATTTCACCGTTGATTATAAATTCGGAGTTGTCTTAGTAAGAGATGTGCCAGCGAAAGTTTGTTCACAATGCGGTGAAGAATGGACGAGTGATGAAACAGCAGAAAAAATTGAGACAATTGTAAACCTCGCAAAAAATCAAAAACAACAATTATTAATTACCAGTTATAATAACTATTTAAAAGCTTCTTAAAATTTCTAAAATGTTTTTCATTTAATCGGCTTCGCTTCGGAGCCGATATTTAAAATATGAAAAAGTGTAAAAATTTTTGCACTTATAGATATTAAATTATTATTCTTGAGTGATGCTCTCTCGGAATAGCTCGAAAGCAAGCCACCAATCTATTTCATGAATATCGTTCTGATTCATTTCTTTTTTTCGCAAAGAATCAGAGAGTTTATTTAACTTCGGAACGTTATAATATTCACTATCTATAACCTTCTTGGAATTAATCGCATCAAGTATGTATGGATTTAATAAATCGATTAATTTCTTAGAATTGCTCTCATGATATAATTTCAAACCGATTTTTTTGTAAGCCGCATTCCATATTCGCGATTGAAGAGTATTTAATCGAAATGGGTAACTGTTTTCTCCTTTTGCCAGTTGGAATGATTTAAGAGATGGAAAATTTTTTTCAATAAGATTTTTAAATAATTTACCATTTTTGCGCTGACTTAAACTAACATTAAAAAGATTTTTTAACAAAATGGGTTGAACGAAAGGCATATAGCTTGTTACAATATTATCTAATCTCGGTTGTTCGTAAGAGTAAAAATTGACTAATCTCGTTTTCAAAGCAAATAGATCAATAAAATTTTCTAAACCAATTAATTCCATATCCGGTAGTTCTGAAAAAACATTATTAATCTGATCAATGCTTCCATCAAGCATTATTTTTTTCACATCTTCATTAAAAATGTCCGCTCTATGAATTGTTAAGTTTCTTATAATTTCTTTTGCATTCTTACTTTTTAATGAACTTTTACCTGTAATAAAAAGGCGATTAAAAAACTCTCGTCTCCAAATTTCTCCGAAACCTCCATCAATTATTATATCGTTACGATTAGATAATGAATTATAATTTCGTAATTGTATAAATCCCGAAGCAGCATTATTAACTATTGTCTGAGAAGTATAATCTTTTATACCCTTAAGACATTCATCAATTGAAGTTGGAAAAGAAAGATTAATCTGTTCATGGGGAATTTTCAATTTATTAGAAATCTGATTTGCAATTAAGGAGTCGGGATGATTTATATCACCAAAGGTATGACTGTCCCAATTTTTATTTTCGCTTTTAAGCAGATAAGAAAGTATAACACGAGAATCCATTCCCCCGGATAAGCTTATAGAAATCTTTTTATTATTAGTAAAAGGCAATAAACATAGATTATCCAAAGTAGAGGAAAAATTTTCTAATGAATAGTTTGAACCTTGAAAAGATGGCTGCCATTTATAATCGGTCTTACTTAGTTGATAATTACCGCGATTAATTTCTATCTTCGAACCGCAACAAACACGTTCAATTCCTTCAAAAACACTCTTTGAAGATATCTGATTGAATAACAGCCATCGGCTACCAAATTGCCTTATATCAAGTTTTGGTTTAATTATCTTTGCCAGCCAGTCAGCCCGGGTAGAGAAGATGAATGTACCTTCGGAATACTTATGTATGAAGATATCTCTTAAACCCAATATATCGGTGAAAATTTTTAGCTCGTTTTCATTCCATCGAATTAGAACGAAATGCCCATTTAATTCTTGTATTTGTTGCAAGTCCTTAAAATTTGCCCATGTAGTTGAATCAAGAATTGTATTTTGTTTGGAGGATATTTCAATTCCCACACCAACAGCAAGAAATCTTTCGTTGTTGTTTTCGGTTTGTGAAAAAAAGCAAGTCCGGCTATTTCCACCGGACTTAATAAAAAGATCATTTTCTTCAAATTCAATAATTGTTTCAGGAGAGAGAGATAATATTTTTTCTTTTAGATTATCTTTATCTTTTCCTATTACTCCAATAATCCAACTCATATTATTACCTTAAATGTTTCTAATGAATTATAAGAAATAATTTCAATATAGATATTCTCATTTGATAAAAAATTAGTGTTTATGCTCGCCCATAGTTTGTTTCATTAGCATATCTTTTACGGGAGCGGTGATTTCTAAACTTCCATTTTTTGCAAAATTCAATTTCAATTTATATTCTTCTCCGGTCTTTACGTCATGTTTTAGTTTTATCAACATTATATGAAGTCCGCGCGGCTTAAAATTAACGGTAGTGCCTTTCGGAATTGCTACACCTTTTACTTCTCTCATTCCCATCATTCCCTTGTCGGCTTGATAGGTTTCATGTACCTGAACTACTTCGGCTATATCAGATTCTACCGTAAGCAAAGTATCATCCAAATCAGTTCCATTCACTGCATCAAAAAAGAAAGCGGTGTTCGTTCCTTTTGATGATGGTCTAATCCATCCATTTACAATTTCTAAATTAGTCGAAGTTTTTTCAACCACAACAGGAGCTTCTGTTTTTACTTCTTCTTTTTTCTCTGTACTGCATGCGGTTATTACTGTTATTGCCAATAAAGTTAATAATAGTTTTTTCATTTTTTTCAACTCCTTTATTCGTTAAAATCTTTTAGGTCATTAATTACTTCATCAATATTAGTAGTACTTCCGGGATAATTTTTCCTAATTTTTCCTTCCTTATCCACAAGTGAAATCCTATCGGTGTGAACGTAATAATAGATCGTCTTTCCATCTTCAAAAACAGTCGAATCCCCTTTAACTGCAAATACACCTATCTGATGAATCAAATCGTCAATCTCTTTTTTGTCTCCGGTAAGGAACTGCCAATTAGATAAATTGAGGTCTCTCATTTCGGCGAATTTTTTAAGTACAGGAGGAGTATCTACTTCAGGATCGAAGCTGATAGAATAAAGATCGACATGATTAATCCCCTCCTTTTTCATTCTTTCTTGAATGAGCCGCATATTATTAGTAGTAAGAGGACAGATATCGGGACAGTTAGTAAATATATAAGTTACGAGTGAGACCTTCCCTTTAAGTGCATGCGGGAAGATTACCTTATCCCCATCCTGATTCACGAGATTATAATTTTTTGAACCCCAGCTATCTAAAATCGGGAATTTTTCTTGGCAGGAGATAAAAGTAAATATTAGTGCGATTGGTATTAGTATCTTTTTCATATAATATTCAATTTGGTTTCTAAAAATATACAATTAATTAGATAAGTTGTTTACATTTATTAATCGATTAAAATTAGATGCATCTATCCCCCCGAAAGTTGCTAATATATTTGCTTCTTATAGAAAAGCATCCAATCCTCTTTATAATTTAATAAGATAGTGAACAAAAAAGTGTCAAAATTTTTACCTAATTTTTTCAATTAATATTCATTACATTATTTTTAGTTATCTAAAATCTGTGGTATTTAATTATTTCTATATAATAATTCCATTCTATCTTATGGTGAATTAATTTTTATTAAACTAAAGGAGGATTTAAGAGAATTCGAAAACAATCATACAGTTCAAAAAAAATATTTTTTATAGGCAGCTAGATTAATATACTCCTTTATTGTTATTACTAAAGGCCGCTTCCCTTTAGAAAAAAATATAGCTGCTTAATAATTACAACTAATTATTAATTTTAATTGAGGATAATATTAAAAAGTTATTTGCAATTGCGCTTTTATTTCTTCTATTTATTGACCCAAATGAAACTAAAGCAATGAGATGGGAACTTGGATTTAGAATTTATTACGATGCAAATGGAATTGAATATCCTGTCGAAAGTGTTATAAAAATTTATAAGTTAGACTCCATTACAAAAATATTTGAAGAATATCGTTCAGGAATAACCCTCACTAGTTTTACAGAATTTATAGATGGAGTAAACGGGGCGGCAGATATAGGAGATAATACAGTTCCTAATCCAACATTTTCATCTTTAGAAGCAGGAGGAACTTACTTTATTAAAATAGAGAATCTTCTTTTTAGAATTTCCTATTCAGGGTCTGGAGATTATGGAGATATTACGTTTAGGTATAATACAAGAACAAACACATGTAGCACCCCAACAGTATCATCTTTATGTGGATATACATTATCAGGGCCTACACCTTGGTCTTCATTTAATATTACATTAAAAAATGACTTTGGTTCAGATCGTGCTACAGCAATTGGAAACATTATGTTTAATGGACAAACATTAACTAATGTTGGTTATTCCGGAATAACCTTAGCAAGAGATTATTATACCTTTCCTCATGTAGCCACTGCAATTAATAATCAAATAATAGATGATTATAAAAGAATTTGGAGAAGTTGGGACGATAGTTATCCATCATTAGAAAGGGTATTTGAAGATCCATATACATATACTGCAAAAGCAGTTTTCGCTAAGGAATTGAATACGAATTTTAGTACAAATGTGCCAGACAGTTACATAACAATTGGTGGTACTAATTATACATGTCCAACTTCATCATATCTTAAGTTTTATGATGATATTTCTTCTTATACAATTACTGCGCCAAATTTAAGTGATTCTAATTTTACATGTACATTTTCTCAATGGAAGTCAAATGGCAATTATTATAGTAATTCTTCTACAATTGTATTATCAAATTTAACAACACATCTAGATAATTATACGGCTGAATATTCATACCAACTTAGTGGATTGGGTGAATCAGTCACTTTTGGAACTACAATTGGCTCTCCCATAGTAATTAATTGGAACGATAATCCATACGCAACAAACTACCAAATTTGGAGAAGGAATAGAAATGCTGGAGTATGGACCACACCCGTTCACATTGGGACTGTAAATTTTGGAATTCATACCTATACAGATAATGATTGTATTCTTAATGTATGGAAAGACGGAACAGAAATAGAATATGAGGTCAAAGGTTATTATTCAGGAAACGAAAGTTATCAAGACACATACTGGTCTAAGGTTTATGGAGATATGTATAAGATAGGAGAAAGAAAATTAAACGAAATAGCTGTTACATATAGTATAGATAATTATCCTAACCCATTCAATCCTGAGACAGTTATAAGGTATTCAATTCCTGAGGCTACTCAATTAGAAATCAAAGTATATGATTTGATTGGAAAAGAGGTTGCCGAATTAGTGAATAGATTTCAATTGGATGGAAATTATGAAATAAGGTTTAATGGGAGAAATCTTCCAAGCGGAGTATATATCTACGCTATAAAAACCGGCAGGTATTTTGAATCAAAGAAAATGATGCTAATTAAATAATTACACTGAATAAACCTGAGGAGAAAATGAAAAATATAATAAAAATATTATTACTTCTTTTTAGTGTAATAATAATATCATGTGATAAAAGCACAACAGAACCGGAAGCAAGAATAAAAACTCCTGACGAGATGAGTTGGACAGTAGATACATTAAGACCGGATGGAACAGCTATTCAATTAATGCCTCGGAACTTCAAAGCATTTTCTCCAAAGGATATCTGGTTGGTTTGCCGAAGTGATGTAGCAAGAGGATTATTATGGCATTATGATGGAAAAACTTGGCAGGAAAGTAATATATACGGAGATTTGGGAGGAATGAGAGTTGATGCATTAGACGGTAGCTCAAGCAGTGATTTATGGGCTGTAGGATACTCGGGCACAAAATCATTTATAGGACATTATGATGGATTAAAATGGAGAAGATATGCCGAGGAATTTGATGACCAATTATTGGATATTACAAAAGATGACGAGGGCAATTTATGGGCATGTGGAAGGAATGGATTAATTTTAAAATATATTAACGGTAAATGGGAGAAGAATTATTTTAAAGTAAATGTAAATTTAGAATATAACGAAGCATTTTTCTTTATTAATATGATTTATTACAATAAAAAAATTCATTTATTAGGAAATAAATATGGGTTACGAGGCGAGACTCACTACCATATTGCTGGTGATTTTAATAGTTGGAATTTAATGGATTCAAACCGAATTGCGGATGGTTCAAGAAAGATTGGTAATTATAGATTAAGAAATATTGACAATAAACTTTATTCTTGTGGTGTTGGGGGAGTATGGCTTTATAAAGATAGTTATTGGGAACAAATATTTTTCATTCCTCAACAAATTTATGTCATGTCAGGTATAAATCGGAATTATTTGTTGGCTGTTGGTCCATTTAATAAGTTTTATTTTTCTGAAGGAGATTCATGGAACCAGAAAGCATATAAATTAAATTCATTTGATGAACAAACGTACTTCGATTTAGTATGGACAAATGGATTTGAAACATTTATTGCCGGAGAACCTAATGTCGGTAGATATGCACTTGTGTGGCACGGTAAATAGTTAAGAGTATTATTGGATTTTTTTTCATAATCTCGAAAAATATACAATTAATTAGATAAGTTGTTTACATTTATTTATTGATTAAAAAAAGATAAGAATATTATGATACTATTACCCGGATTAGATAAGCAGCTTTCGCAATTAAAGGCATTCTTTTTAGAAAATGAACCAGAGGCAGGAAAGAAACTTTTAGTTGTCGGCTCTTCAAGCGAAAAGATTGCGATGCATCTATCAGAAAAATTCAGCTTAGAATGCAGTCTGATTGTGGAAGATTATGAATCACAATTAAACGCCAATATGCTCATCGAAACTAAAGACAAAATATTAGTAAGTCTGATGGAGTTTGATAATACAGATTTCGTAAAAGATGAATTTGATTATATTTATGCGCAAGCATCCGTATCCTCTATTAAGCGGAATAAAATAATTAAAGAATTTAAGCGCATATTAAAAACAGATGGGATTTTTTCGGTTGGCGAAATAACAACTCTTCAAAAAGATTGCCCTCCATTCGTAAAAAATATTTTTGATACTTCATCTATGATGCCCTTATTCCATGAGGAATTAAACAATTATTATATCGAGCGCGGCTTTGAAGTAATCCAAGAAATCGATTTAACCCCGACCCTTCATATCTATTTTAATAAGAATAGAGCAATGTTGGACGTTCAGTACGATGAAATGAGCAAAGATGAAAAAACATATTATAAAAAATTGATAAATAAGATAAGTCACGAGACCAACGCATATTTAAGGCATGGTGCTGATAAGTTTATCGGATTCAAATCACTAATACTTAGGAAAAAATGAAAAAGGGTGAATTAATAGAACTTGAGATTACCGACTACGCATTTGAAGGAAAAGGAATATCGAAAGTAGATGGATTTGTTTATTTTATAGATAAATCGCTTCCGGGCGATAGGGTAATCGCCAAAATAAAAAAAATTAAGCATAATTATGCTGAGGCATCGGTAGAGCAAATTCTCGAACCATCTCCATATCGAAAAGAAAAATTCTGTAAGCATTTTAATACATGCGGTGGATGTAAACAGCAGGATTTATCGTATGAAAAACAACTCTCTTACAAGCAGGAGCAGGTGGAAGATGTTTTTGAAAGAATAGGCGGACTTAGTGATTTTGAAATTCTACCTATAATGCAATCGGGATTAACTCAATTCTATCGCAATAAAATGGAATTTTCATTTGCCGATAAACGGTTTTTGACGATTGAAGAACTCAGCATCGAAGGTGAAATATTGGACCGCAATTTTGCGCTCGGCTTCCACGTACCGGGTGTTTATGATAAAGTAATAGATATAGAAAAGTGCTATCTCCAATCGGAAAAGAGTAATGATATACTAAATTTCACACGCGAATTTTTCAAAAGCAGAGATACAAAGGTGTTTTCTGTTCGCAGCGGCGAAGGATTACTTAAAAATCTTGTTATAAAGCAATCATTCCATTTCGATGATTTTATGGTTAATCTCGTTACTTATGGCGAAGACCCGATAATAGAAAAATATTTTGATGAATTATCCGACCGATTTCCTTACATCACTACGTTGATAAATAACATAAGTACGCGTAAATCTTCTGTGGCAATCGGAGAGTATGAAAAGGTCTATAAAGGATCGGGATTTATTTATGAATCGATAGGAAAGGGAAAGTTTAGGATAAGCGCTAATTCATTTTTCCAGACCAACCCGCTTCAAGCCGAAGCTCTTTATCAGACCGCATTAGATTTTGCAGATTTCAAGGGAGATGAAATCGTTTATGATCTTTATTCGGGTGCGGGGTCTATACCGATATTTATTTCCGAGCGAGTAAAGTATATATATGGTTTTGAATCCGTAGAGCCGGCAATCGAAGATGCTAAAATAAATATTGAACTAAATAAGATAGATAATTTCAAACCGATATTAGCAGATTTGAATAAGTCATTCACTCCATTGATTCAAGGTATGGGATTAAAAAAACCCAATGTTATAATAGCCGATCCACCTCGAAGCGGTATGAACCCCAAAACAATAACCAATATTTTAGAATTGGCTCCAGGAAAATTAGTATATATTAGTTGTAATCCCGCTACACAGGCACGTGATATTAAGCTGCTCGTAGAGGGTGGTTATAAATTAATAAAAATCCGCCCGGTCGATATGTTTCCTCATACTTATCATATAGAGAATGTAGCCTTGCTTATTAAACCATCTTAGTGCAATTATGAGTTGGTTAAGACTTTTAGTAGGTCAAAAATAATTGACCCAAAATAAATCGGGGTATCATAATGATACACCCTTATTTTTTCCAGCTTCAAAAAACCTGCGAAAATAGCCCAAAATCGCTACTATCTTATGGCATTTATCTTGCATCTTCTTTGGAAAACTTTTAATCAAAGGAGTAGTCAATGAATAAACAGCCGAAACCGATTTTAAGAGTGCTCACGATAACAATAGCACTTTTGTTAGGGATTTCGTCCTTTAATCTAGCCCAACTAAAAAACGTAAATAAAATTACAGATTACACGAGTATAGCTAAAGTTACAGGAACTGACAAAGTTACCACAGTTAAATTTACAAATCCTCTAAATCCAGCTAATGAAATGAACGTTAACGCAGGTACTTTCAAAGGTACTCTTAATGGAAATAACGAAAAGTTCTTTTGTATAGATATTGGCAATCCATTAGCTACAAACGAAGATTATTGGGATGAAGGTTCTACTCCTTCCCAAATTACTTACATTTTAAACCATTACTATCCACATATCCCATTGCCATATACAGATGCTCTTTCTACTGAAGCTACCGAAGCAGCAGCAGTTCAGATTTCGATTTGGCATTATTCTGATGGTTTGGATATTAGTACAGTTCAAAATGCTACACTTAAAGCTAGAGCTTTGCAGATTGTAGCAGATGTAGAAGCAAATCACACAAATAATGCAACTCCAATTCAGACGCTTATTTTAATGCCTTCTCCTATTTCTGTTCCTCAAGGCGTTAATGCTACTTTTTATGCTTATGCACTCGATCTTCTCGGAAATTATTTAACAGGCGTAGAAATTACATTGACAACAAATCTCGGCTCGTTAAATCATACGACAGTTTTATCAAACGTACCGGGCAGTTCACAATTGATTACTTTATCTTATAACGGAATTGGTGATGCAGAAGTTACAGCTACCGCGCAAGTACAGATTCCTCAAGGTACTCGTTATGTTCATAAAGCTTCTCCAAATGCTAAACAAAAATTAGTTTTAGCAACACCAACAACAGACACAAAATCGATTAAATTAAACGTAAAATGGTATCAGATTCCTTCATGCGATTTAAATGGATATACTACATTCACAATCGGTGGATGGGGAAGTCCTTCTAACAGCCAACCAGGTCAAATTCGCGATCAATATTTCGCTCAAGCATTCCCATCAGGTTTAACAGTTGGAAATTCTGGCGTTGGTAATGGTTATACATTAAAATTAACATCTGCCCTTGCAGTAAAGAATTTTTTACCAAATGGTGGAACCTCAGGTGCTTTAACACAGAATTGGGTTAATCCGGGCAGCAACACAGTAAAAAACACAATGGTTTCTCAAGTTGTTGCCGTTACATTAGCCGTTAATTATAGTGCAGCGGGTGTTCTCGGAAACAACACAACTCCAAT
>JBAYVI010000008.1:0-52607 GCA_041674625.1 Melioribacteraceae bacterium
AAGTACATTCGATGGTATTTCAATTGCATGGGCAATTACTGAATATCTCCATGAAAATCCGTACCAAGCTTCTAAAACATTATTTGCAACTCATTACCATGAATTAAATGAGATGGCAGAAATTTTTGAGAGGATTAAAAACTTCAGAGTTGACGTAAGAGAAATTGAAGATAAAGTAATATTTTTACATAAAGTAAAACCGGGTGGAGCTGATTTTAGTTATGGTATTCAAGTCGCCCAAATGGCTGGTCTCCCTAGTTTCGTTACTAATCGTGCTAAAGAAATTTTACTTAATTTAGAAAGTAAAGAATTAACTCCCTATGAAATGAAACAGATTCTAAATAATAAAAAGAAATCTATCGACGAAAATCAACTAAGTCTTTTTGAAATTAAAGATGATTCTTTAAGAACTGAATTATCAGAAATCGATTTAGATGGGATTACACCTATTGATGCTTTAAACAAACTAAATGAGTTAAAAAAGAAATTAAAATAAATTGACGGAGTATGAAGTGATAATAATTTTAGAAAACCATATATCAGAAGAGAATACCGAAAAGATTGAAAAAACCTTAGTATCATTCGGATTTCAGATACATAAATCTGTAGGAGTGGAAAGAACAATAATCGGGGCTGTGGGTGTAAAACCAAATTTTGATACAAGAAATATCAGAGTGATGGAAGGTGTAGCTGACGTATATAGAATTACTACTCCATATAAACTCGCCGGAAGAGATTTCCATGAAGAGAATACTGTGATAAACTACAAAGATGTGGAAATCGGTGGCAATAAAATTGTAATGATGTCCGGTCCATGCTCGGTAGAAAATGAAGGTCAAATAAATCGTCTTGCGGAAATTGTTGCAAAATCAGGAGCTCAAATTTTACGAGGTGGAGCTTTTAAACCAAGAACATCTCCCTACTCATTTCAAGGTCTTGGTGAAGAGGGTCTTCAATTAATGCGTACGGCTGCTGACAATAATAATTTATTAGTAGTAACTGAAGTTATGCAAAATGATCAGATTGATCTGATTTATAAATACACAGATATTTTTCAAGTCGGTGCTCGCAATATGCAAAACTTTTCAATGCTAAAAGAATTAGGGAAAGTAGATAAACCGATCCTGCTAAAAAGAGGAATTGCTGCTACTATCGAAGAACTACTAATGGCAGCTGAATATATTTTATCATCTGGAAATCCGAATGTCATTTTATGCGAAAGAGGCATTAGAACTTTTGAAAGTTATACACGAAACACATTCGATCTATCTGCTATACCTGTAATTCACAAGAAAAGTCATTTACCAATAATTGCCGATCCATCTCACGCTACCGGATTGAGAGATCAAGTGCCATCAATGGCAAGAGCTGCAATAGCCGCAGGAGCAGATGGACTAATGATAGAAATTCATGATGAACCGGAGAAAGCACTTTCTGATGGACCACAAGCACTTCTACCTGTAAACTATATACAATTAATGAGTGAACTCCAGCTTATTGCACAGGCTATTGGCAGGACTTTATAAATTGGCTATAAAATCTGTTTCTATTATTGGACTCGGTTTAATTGGCGGATCATTAGCAAAAGGTTTCAAGGAATATTTCCCTGATATTAATATTTCCGCGTATGATCTGCCGGAGACCTTAGATACAGCATTAATTCAAAAAGTAATCGATATTAAATTACTTGATCCATTTGATTCACTAAAAAGTGATCTAATTATTCTCGCTTCTCCTGTCGATCATGCACTAAATATTTTTGAATTGCTTGTCCCTTTTTTGAAAAAGAAACAGATAATTACTGATGTTTGTGGTATCAAAGAACCATTTGAAAAAATATGGAATGAAAAATCGGTGGAAGGCATATATATAGGCACTCATCCGATGACAGGAAAAGAAAAAGGTGGATATGATAATTCTGATATTCTCCTTTTTCAAAATTCTGTTTTTATTTTTTCTGATCTTGTTAAAAATAGAAGTGCAGTAAAAGAACTTGCAAAATCGTATTCTGTATTTGGCGCAAGAATTACTTTCCTGAGCGCAAAACTACATGATGAAATTGTTGCTTACGTGAGTCATCTACCCCAATTAATTTCAGTTGCACTCGTTAATAGTGTTGCAAAAAATAAAGAAGGGAAAGAATTTATTGATTTTGCGGCAGGTGGTTTTAAGGATATGACTCGCATAGCATCAAGTAATTTTAATGTATGGGAACCGGTTCTTATTGAAAACAAATCTAATATTATTAGATCTCTACGAACAATGGAAAAACAGATTCAAAATACAATCAAATATCTTGATACTGATAACACGAAAAAAATCGGAAAAGATTTTTTAAAATCAAAAAATTCTCGCAATAAAATTCCACAAAATTTTAAAGGGTTCTTGTCACCTCTTTATGAATTAAATCTTTTAGTGGAAGATAAACCGGGAGTTCTTAGTTATATCACTACTTCAATGTTCAAAGCAAATATTAACATTAAAGATATTGAACTAATTAAAATTAGAGAAGGTTTCGGAGGTACGTTTAGATTATCATTTGAATCGGCTTCAGATGTAGAACGTGCGGCGAAAATTCTAAAAAGAATAACTATTCAGAATAAATAGAATTAGCAAGAACTACTATTTTGGAAAGTACCTTAAAGTTTCAGAAAATTTACAATTTGGAATAAAAAGATTTAGCAATCGCTTCGGCGGTCTTTTGTCCGTCAATAGCAGCTGAAATTATTCCCCCTGCATACCCGGCACCTTCTCCACATGGATAAAGATTTTTAATCTCTACATGATTTTTCGATTCATTATCTCGCGGAATGCGTATTGGAGAACTCGTTCTTGTTTCTGCGGCTAATATTAGCGCTTCATTTGTAAAATACCCCCTCATACTTTTATTAGTTTCTAATAATGCTTTCTGAAGAGGAACTGAAATATTCTTTGGTAAAATTTCATGTAGAGGCGAAGAAACAATACCGGGGATATAAGAAGTACCCGGAAGTGTACTTGATATTTTATTTTCAACAAAATCTGTTATGCGTTGTGCAGGTGATTTCTGTTTACCTCCACCTGCGTTAAAGACACTCTTTTCAATCATCGATTGATATTCAAGTCCGGCAAAAATATTATTACTTTCGCCCCAATCCTTATCGTCAATCGTAACTACAAAACCCGAATTAGCATAAGGAGAATCCCTTCTTGAAACTGACATCCCATTCAGAACTAATTCATCGTCTTCGGTTGATGCAGGAACAATAATCCCACCCGGACACATACAAAATGAATAGACTCCCTTCTCCCCTATTTGACATGCAAAATTATATGCTGATGCCGGAAGATTTTCATGACGGATTTCTGAATGATACTGGATTTTATCTATGATTCTTTGGGGGTGCTCAATTCTAACACCAATAGCAAAAGGTTTAGATTCAATTAAAATATTTTCACGATTGAGCAAATAATATATATCTCTTGCTGAATGACCGGTAGCTAATATTAGTTTACTAATTTTATGTTCCATTAATTCATTAATGGTGATTGTTTTTATCTGAGAATTATCTAAAGTCATTCCCGTAAGTTTACAATCAAAATTAATTACACCGCCGCATTGAATAATTGTATCACGAATTGCGTTAATAATTTTTGGAAGTTTATTAGAGCCAATATGTGGATGTGCGTCAATTAGTATATCTGGAGTAGCACCATGAAAAACGAACAATGAAAGTATTGAATCAACATCTCCCCTTTTTTTTGAGCGAGTATATAGTTTACCATCGCTATAAGTCCCAGCCCCACCTTCTCCAAAGCAATAATTGGAATCGGGATTTACGATTCCATCTTGCTGAATCGCTTTTAAGTCTCTTCTTCTCGATTGGATGTCTTTACCCCGTTCAAATATTATCGGCTTTATATTTAGCTCAATACATTTTAAAGCCGCAAATAAACCGGCAGGGCCACTCCCTATAATATGGCATGTTTGATTACTTGTTACCGGTTTGAACTTAATCGGAAATATTTCTAATGGCGGGTCTTCGTTAATATATGCAATTACAGAAAATCTAAATATAGGTTCTTTAGAACGCGCATCAATTGAACGTTTTCTAATCTTTAAGAAATTGAGTTCAGTTAAATCGATACCGATTTTTAGTGCACTCAACTCCCTAATCTTTTCGGAGTCATTTATAAAATCAAGTGGGACAACAATTTCGGTTTCTTTAATCATTCTATTAATAGGTAGATTTTGTTATGCCGCCGTCAACGGGGATTGTAGTGCCAGTGATATATCCGGCAATTTCAGAAGCAAGATATACTATCAAGGATGCCACTTCTTCGGGGTTTGCTAACCGCTTCATAGGAACATCATTAGCCATCTTAATCAAAATATCTTCTTGCGATTCACCCGAAACTTTCGCCCGGCTTGCTGAGATATCATATAATCGTTGAGTAAGTGTATATCCGGGAGCGACATTATTTATTGTGATATTATGTTTTCCAACTTGCGAACTGATTGTCTTTGACATTGCCGTAAGCGCACTTCTAAATGAATTAGAAAGTATCAAATTATCAATTGGCTGTTTTACTGAAATAGAAGTTACATTAATAATTCTTCCCCAATTATTTTTTATCATACCGGGTAGAACTAATTTAGAAAATCGTACCGCACTTAATAAAACTTGATTAAACCCATTTTGCCAATCAGTTTCATTTAACTCTTCAAAAAAACCGGGACGAGGTCCTCCACAGTTATTTACAAGAATATCGATTGAACCAAGATTTGATTCGCAAAATTTCATCATGTTTTCAATATCTGCTAATTTATCGAGATCGCATACTTCCCATATAGGTTCTTTACCATAAGCATGTCTTATTTCTTCTGAAGTTATAGCTAATTGTTCTTTATTTCTTGAACAAATTACAACATTAGCACCCTCAGATAAAAACATCTCCGCAGTAACTCTTCCTATCCCCATACTTGAAGCTGTTACAAGCACATTTTTATTTTTAAGTGAAAGCTCCATACAACACCTATAATTGTTTTATAACTAACTCAATTCCTTCGCGGATCATCATTACAGCGTAAGCTGCTAAGAATAATGATGCAATTTTAGCAAATGCTTTTGAACCACCTTCACCAATTACCTTTGCCACCCATTTTGCATTTATCAATACAGTAACTATTATTATGAAATTTGCTAATAATGCTAATACTGTATATTCGAATCCATTTTTATCTGTTAATATCATAATAGTTGCTAAAGCAGCAGGTCCCATTATTAAAGGAATTCCAAGTGGAACTATACCAATATTTGTATGTGGATTTCTTCTACTATCAGAAGAACTCATTATATCATTAATACTAAGTATCAATAGTAATATACCACCCGCAATTCTAAAATCATTTATAGTAATTCCTAAAAATCTTAGAACAGCTTTACCACCAAAGAGAAATAATACCGCTACGATGAAAGCTGTAAGACATGCCTCGATTATCAATTTCTTTCTCTGAATTGAAGATATTCCTTCGGTAAAACCGATAAATATTGGTGTGGTGCCAATAATATCGATAGCAACGAATAAGGGAATAAATGTCAAAAGAAATAAGTTAAAATCCATTTTTATCCTAATTTTGTACTATAATTTACATAAAAGAGAATAGAAAAAAAATCCCGCACAAGGCGGGATTCAATTTATTCTTATTGTTCTAAGCTTTTTAGTTGCTCTGAAACAATTTGTTCAGTATCCAATGCAATTACTAATTCCTCATTAGTTGGAATTCTTAATGCTTTTGTAGTTGAATCAGGTGTGTTAATCTCGCATTCACCTTTAACGTTTTCATTTAATGCTTTATCAAATTTAATTCCAAGAAATCCTAAATCTTTACTAACTTTTTCTCTAACCATAGTAGAATTTTCACCAATTCCACCAGTGAATACAAGAGCATCAATTCCACCCATTGCAGCAGCATAAGCACCAACATATTTTTTAATTCTATAACAGAAAACATCAAATGCAGCGATAGCTTTTTTATTCCCTTCCAAAACAGCTGCTTCAATTTCGCGCATATCGGAACTTTCACCACTTAAGCCAATAAGTCCACTATGTTTATTTAATAACGTATTAGCTTCTGAAAGTGAAAGACCTTCTTTTCCCATAATATATAATATTACTGATGGGTCCATATCACCACTTCGAGTTCCCATCAAAAGCCCCTCCAACGGCGTAAAACCCATTGTAGTATCTACTGAAATTCCTTTATCAACTGCTGCCATACTGCAACCATTACCGAGATGTGCAGTTACTAATTTAATTTCACTTAAATCTTTTCCTAACATAGCAGCCGCTCTCTCGGATACATATCTATGTGAAGTACCGTGGAATCCATATCTTCTGATTTTATATTTTTTATAAAGTTCATAAGGCAGACCATATAGATAAGCTTGCGAGGGCATTTTAGCATGGAATGCGGTATCAAAAACACCAACTTGCGGAGTATTTGGAAGATGATCTATTGTAGCCTGAATACCTTTTATATTCGGTGGATTATGAAGTGGTGCTAGTTCGATATTATCTTTTAATGCTTTCATTACTTGTGAAGTAATTAAAACAGAACCGGAGAATGTCTCGCCACCATGAACTACGCGATGCCCTACTGCTTCAATCTCTTTTTTATCTTTTATCACGCCATGATTCGGACTTAGTAAAACAGCAATCACATATTCTATTGCAATTGAGTGATCTAAAATTTCGCCAACTATTCTTATTTTATCTTTTCCGATTGGTGAATGAGTTAGTACAGCACTTGACATTCCTATACGTTCAACTAACCCTTTTGCTAACTCTATACGATCGGCAGTATCCATAAACTGATATTTAATAGAAGAACTACCACAGTTTAATACTAATATTTTCATTTTATCCCCTAATTCTTTTCAATTATTTTACCTTCGTTATCGTAAACATAGAAACCTTCAAAAGTCTTTTTGCCTAATTTTCTTTCTCTAACTAATTTTCTTAAGATTGGACATGGGCGATACCGTGGTTCACCGAGTGTATTCCAAAGTGTTTCCATCCAGGCAAGTACTTCATCTAATCCCATTGAATCAGCCATTTCAAGCGGACCCATTTGAAAATGATAACCAAGACGCATTGCCGTATCAATATCCTTTGCTTTTGCAACTCCCTCTAAAAGTATATACATCGCTTCGTTAAGAAGTGGTACAATTGCTCGAGTAGTAACAAATCCAGGATATTCATAGACTTCCACAGCAGTCTTACCAATCTTTGCCGCAAATTTTTTCATTTTTGTAACAGTGTCATCCGATGTTTCAAGTGCTTTTACCAATTCAACAAGAGCTACTTTCGGAACGGGATTTAAAAAGTGCATTCCAATAATTTTATCTCTTCTTTTTGTAGCTTCAGCTATTTTTGTAAGACTGAGGGTTGATGTATTGGAGATAAAGATTGTATCAGGACGAGCAATAGCATCTAACTCACGAAAGATTTTTTTCTTAAGTTCAATATTTTCGTCAACTGCTTCAATTATCAAATCGCATTCAGGGAGTTCATTTTTATCGAATGTCCATTTTATCCTGCTAAAAATTGATTTCATTTCACTTTGAGTCATTGCCCAACGGGCAATTTCACGCTCCATGCTTGCCTTAAGACTATCTTTAGCTTTTTCTAATCCTTCCTTATCACGTTCTACAAGAAGAACATCAATGCCTGCTGCTGATATAGTTTGGGCAATACCCTGCCCCATAACTCCACCGCCAATAATTGCTACATACTCTATTCGATCACTATCGTCTGTACGCTGCACCACTGTTAGTAAGTCTTCGAGTTTTAATTTGTCATTTGCCATAATTAACCATTAATATTTATTTAAAAACAAAAATTATATACAATAATTATACCAAATATTTGCTTCTTATTTAGCTTTATTATCTATAATTTTTTCTGTTTTTAATAAAAATTAGATTTTTACGATTATTTTTGGGAATTTAGCAATCTATATACTAAAATTGATGCATGAAATTAAAAGAACAATTAAATGAACATTTTGGATTTACATCATTCCGCAGCGGTCAGGAAGAGATAATTAGAGATATAATTAAAGGGAAAAATGTACTTGCAATTCTACCTACTGGTGGAGGAAAATCATTATGTTTTCAACTCCCCGCTCTTTTAAGCGATTCTATCTCAATCGTTATCTCTCCATTAATCTCATTAATGAAAGACCAAGTCGATTCTATTAATAAAAATAATCTAAATGCCGTTTTTATAAATAGCAGCTTAGACCATAGCGATTATAGATCAGCAATGAATTTAATTACTCTTAAAAAAGTAAAATTGATTTATCTCTCTCCCGAAAAATTAGGGGACACCACATTCATTAAGATTTTAAAAGACTTGAAACCATGCTATTTATTTATAGATGAAGCACATTGCATAAGCGAATGGGGGCATAATTTTAGACCGAGTTTTAGAAAAATAATAGAATTTGTTAAATATCTCGAAATCGATAAAGTATCGGCTTTTACTGCAACTGCAAATCAGATTGTTAGAGAAGACATTGTAAAACTCCTTGAAATGAAAAACCCTTCTGTTTTTGTTGAGGGGTTCGAGCGCCCTAATATCGCAATCAAAGTGATTAATTCAAATAATAAAAAAAGAGACTTAATTAGACTATTCAATAAATTAGAATTACCTGCAATAGTATATACTGCAACTCGCCGTTCGTCAGAAGAAACCGCAAGTGAATTACAAAAATTTGGATACAATGCTACTTATTATCATGGAGCATTGAATTCTGAAATAAGAAAGATGATTCAAGATGATTTTATTAATGAAAAGATAGAAATTATCTGCGCTACCAATG
The DNA here is from genome assembly GCA_041674625.1 of Melioribacteraceae bacterium. Lineage (GTDB taxonomy): Bacteria > Bacteroidota > Ignavibacteria > Ignavibacteriales > Melioribacteraceae > BRH-c32. The sequence goes on from JBAYVI010000008.1 coordinate 8,870, forward strand.
CATTCGGAATGGGTATCGATAAAAGTAATATTAGAAGTGTCGTTCATTACGAGATACCTTCTTCAATTGAAAATTATTATCAAGAGGTTGGACGTGCAGGACGCGATGGTAATGAATCCACAGCCGTTTTATTATATAATCCAAGAGATATCATTTTACAGCGACAAATTGTTAATAGCAGTTATCCTGATAAGTCTCAAATAATGATGATATATGATCTTGTTCTGAATTATTACCAAATTGGATTAGGCCGCTCAGCTTCTTCTTTTATGAATATAGATGAAAATATAATAAAGCTCTCAATATTAAAGAAAATTTCAGAATCTCAATTAAAAGTAGCAATAAATGCATTAACCAATTCAGGTTATTTCAGACAGCTTAATTCCCTTCATTCGGCATACTCTATTAAATTTACTGTCCCACAACATTATCTTAGAGAATTTATTGATTCTACTCCAGATTCAATCCTTAAAGACATAACAGTAACTTTGCTAAGAATAGAAGGGTTGAAACTTTTCAACTCAGTAGTAAAATTGAATATAGATCACTTATCGGGATTATTGGATATCTCTCCTGAGCAATTCATTGAGAAAATTAAAAATCTTTCCAATATGGGTTTAGCTCAAGTTAATTTTCCTGCAGGTAAAGGCGCTATTCAGCTTATAGGCTTTAGAATAAAAGCTAATGAATTGCAAATAGACTCTATTTCAGCATTTAAACATCGTGATTATCAATTATCTAAAGTAAATCAGATGCAAAGTTTCGCCGAAAGCGATATATGCCGTTCATATTTCATACTCGATTATTTCGGGGAAAAACATTCTAATTTTAAGTGCGGCAAATGTGATAATTGTAATTCATTTGATAATGAATTAGACTTCGATATTCGTCAGCGAGAATTAACTTCTGCAAGAATTGATTACGAAAAAGAGGAAGAATTGTTTTTAGACCTTAGAAAAATCCGCTCTGAAGCCGCAAGGAAATTCAGCCAACCAGAATACTTGATTTGTAAAGATGAAGTGTTAAAAGCAATTGTTATAGAGAAACCTAAAACTCCCGCCCAGCTTATGGCAATTAAGGGATTTAATCTATCACGATACAATAAAATTGGAGTAAAGATAATAGAATTATTAAATCAATAGTTACTTTTGTTTTTTGATTTGCAATTCCAAATATTCATCCACTTCTTTATAATAAAGATTCCATTTTTCTTTATCTTCTTTAAGTGATAATATGAAATTATTGAACTTATCGGGATTTATTTTAGTCGCTGTATAAAGACTATCAAGAGACGAATTTAGTTTTATTGAGTCGTGATTATATGTTTCGATCAAAACTGTTTTATCAACATAAAATTTTGCATAATTTTTATAGTCTTCCTCCTTAATCCCACTACAAGATAGGAGAATAAAAAGACTTAAAAATAGAAGGATATTATTTCTTTTTACTTGCTTCAAAAAGTATTTTCTTTTCATGATCGGTTAATTTTTGATAACCACTTTGACTAATCTTATCAAGTATTCTATCAATTTCTTCTTGCGAAGCATCTATTGGATGGTCATTAGTATTATCATTTATATCGTAATACTTAGCCTCTTCAACATTTTTTTCAAAAGGATTTTTAGGTTTCCTAAATCCCGAAGAAAATTGATCTGAAGAACTTCTTGGTTTTTTGAAAGAATTAAATAACTTATTAAAATTAAAATTATTTTTTCTATCAGCAAGAATAAATATCAAAGCAGTCAAAGCTCCGCCAATATGAGCTAAATGTGCTACAAACCCGCCCGTATTTACCGATAAGAATTCGAATACAATAAGGAAAGCGATTAGATATTTTGCTTTAACCGGGATAAGGAAATAAAGGAAAATATATCTATCAGGGAAAAACATTGCAAAGGCAATCATTACTCCATATACTGCACCAGATGCTCCAATAGTTGGAGCTAAAGTACCTTCCAAAAAAGGTGAAGCTAATACTTGAAGCAATCCAGCACCTACACCTGCAACAAGATAAAAAATTAAGAATTTCTTTGACCCCATTATATTTTCTATTTCCATACCGAACATCCAAAGCATAAACATATTAAAAAGTATATGAGAAAAAGAACCATGCATAAATTGATAAGTGATTAACTGCCAAACTTGGAAATTATAACTATAACCAACCTGATCAAAGCCGCCAATTGGATTAAGAGCAAAATATCGATTAAGTATATAAGCTCCTGGATAACCACCGAACATTATGTTATCAAATAACATTTGAATAAAATAGACAGCTACATTTACTATTAGCAGAATTTTGAGCATCGGCGGGAAGTAACTAAAGCCTCCCATACCCGATGGTTTATAATAATCGCGTGAATCTAAAGACATCAATTTCCCCTGTTAATCAGATATCAAGTTAATTTATTTTTCGATAAGATAAAAGTCATATAATCCCGGGATTAACCGGGATTATATTTATTGAAAAACTATGCTTCATTCAGAGCAGCAACTCCTGGAAGAACTTTACCTTCAAGAAATTCAAGAGAAGCACCGCCGCCTGTTGAGACGTGAGAAACTTTATTATCAAGTCCGGCTTTTTTAATAGCAGCTGCTGAATCACCACCGCCAATAATTGTTTTTGCACCATCAGAAGTTGCATCTGCTAATGCTTGAGCGATTGCCTCAGTACCTTTTGCAAAATTATCGAATTCAAAAACACCCATTGGCCCGTTCCAAAGAACTGTTTTGCTTTTTCTGATAATCTCTCCGAATTCTTCAATTGTTTTTGGACCTATATCTAATCCTTGTTCATCGGCAGGTATTGCATCAATTTCTACTACATGCGAAGGCGAATCGTTATTAAATTCTTTAGTTACCACAACGTCCTTTGGTAAAATAACTTTTGCTTTAGAAGTTTTAAATCTTTCCAACATCTCTTTAGCAAGATCAATTTTTTCAGCTTCTAATAATGAACCGCCTATTTCCAATCCCATAGCTTTATAAAATGTGTAAGCCATTCCACCGCCGATTAATAAATAATCTACACTAGGCAAAAGATTTTCAATTACATCAATTTTACCTGATATTTTAGAACCGCCAAGAATTGCAGTAAATGGTCTTTCAGGATTAGAAACTGCACTTCCGAGATAATCTAATTCTTTCTGCATAAGATAACCTGCAGCATTAATCTTTATATAATTTGTAACACCTTCAGTAGATGCATGTGCTCTATGCGCACTTCCAAATGCATCATTGATATAAACATCCCCTAATTCAGCTAATTGAGCTGCAAATTGAGGATCGTTTTTTTCTTCTTCAGCATGGTAACGCAAGTTTTCTAATAGAAGCACTTCGCTATCTTTAAGCGAATTTACAATTGCTTTTACTTGATCACCAATACAATCAGAGGCAAATTTAACTTCACAATCCAAAAGTTCGCTAAGCCGTACTGCCACCGGCTTTAAAGAATATTTAGGATTTGGAGAACCTTTTGGTCTGCCAAGATGGCTCATTAAAATTGTTTTTCCACCTTCTTTAATAATCTTTTTAATTGTAGGTAAAGCTGATGCAATCCTAATGTCATCTGTGATCTGTAAATTTTCATCAAAAGGTACATTGAAATCTACTCTTACAAGTACTCTCTTTCCTTTGAGTTCTACATTATCGATTGATAATTTTTTCATTCCTTCCTCCAAAAAATATATACATATAAAAAAGACGCAGCCTTAAAAAGGGACTGCGTCTAATTAAACTAATTACACTACAATTATGCTTTAATCATCTTTAAAAGTAAATCAACTACTCTGCATGAATAACCCCATTCGTTATCATACCATGAAACAACTTTAAAGAATCTTTTTTCGCCCTTCAAGTTATTTTGCATTGTAGCTAAAGAATCATAGATAGAAGAACGGTTATCATGAATAAAATCAGTAGAAACTAATTCTTCATTGCAATATCCTAAAATACCTTTCAAATAAGTTTCAGAAGCTTTTTTGAATAAAGCATCAATTTCTTCGATTGATGAATCTTTTTCGGTTCTGAAGGTTAAATCGACTACTGAAACATCAGCAGTAGGAACTCTAAAAGACATACCGGTTAATTTACCTTTAGTAACAGGAAGAACTTCACCAACTGCTTTAGCTGCACCAGTTGAAGAAGGGATAATATTCATAGCTGCAGCTCTGCCGCCTCTCCAATCTTTTTTCGATGGACCATCAACTGTTTTTTGAGTTGCTGTATATGAATGTATTGTAGTCATTAAACCTGTTTCAATTCCTAATCCTTCTTTCAGAATCACATGAACTACAGGAGCTAAACAGTTAGTTGTACATGAAGCATTAGATACGATATGATGTACTGCTGCATCATATTCATTATCATTAACGCCCATAACTAGAGTTTTTACGCCACCTTTACCAGGAGCTGAAATAATTACTTTTTTCGCACCGGCATCAATGTGACCTTGTGCCTTTTCTGCAGATGTAAATAATCCGGTTGCTTCAATTACATAATCTACACCCAATTCTTTCCATGGAAGCTGTGATGGTTCTTTCTGTGCAAGAACACATTTTGTTTTATAACCGTTAACTACTAATACATCATCAGACTCAACATCTGAACTACTTTTTTCACTTGTTACATCAGCTTTTAATTGACCATGCACTGAATCATATTTTAACTGATAAGCAAAATATTTTGCATCGGTAGAAACATCAACAACAGCAACAACTTCAACTTCTTTGCCTAATAAACCTTTTTCAACAAAAGCATTGAATACTAAGCGCCCGATTCTACCAAAACCATTAATACCAACTTTAACGGCCATTTTTACCTCCATATATAATTATTTTAGTTAAATTCAATCTTAAATATAACAAAAAGGATACGATTATTCAATTTAGAACTAATAGATTATTTGTATAAATAATTGTATTATCACTAATTAAGTTTTATAAAACATATTTTTACTTTGGTTCCATAAAAAAAATTAACAGGTGGATAATGCCCTCTTCAGATTTTCTGAAATACGTTCCTATATTTATGGAACTCCCTGAAACAACGCTCGAAAAAATTGAGAAAGTTGGTTCTCGTAAGAATTTTGAAAAAGACCAGATTATTTTAATGGAAGAAGAAGTCGGTTCTGCTCTTTTTATGATTGTAACAGGTAAAGTTAAAGTCTCAAGAGCAAGCAGTGATGGTAGAGAAGTGATTCTTACTATTTTATCTGAAAGTGATTTTTTTGGTGAAATGGCAATCTTAGACGGACTAACACGATCTGCTACAGTTACTGCAATTGAACTTACTGAATTATTTATGATTCAGAGAAAGGAATTTTTGGAATTATTAAAAACTTATCCCGAAATCTCAATTTCACTACTTCAAGAACTAACCAAAAGGTTACGTGCCGCTGATATGAAAATAAAAGCACTTTCACTGAAAGATGCTGAGGGGAAAGTAGCAACTGTGATTTTACAACTTGCAGATGATATAGGAAAGATCAAACATGGCATTGTAGAAATTGAAAAGCTCCCATTACAGCAAGATTTGGCTAATATGGCAGGAACTTCAAGAGAAACAATTTCAAGAACTCTCCATTCATTTGCAAAGAAAGGTTTAGTTGAATTGGAAGGTTCTAAATTAAGAATCCTTGATTACGAAAAATTTAAAGAAACATATATCTAACTTGGAAAAAGTCGATCTCCACACTCATACATTTTTATCAGATGGAGTTTATTCCCCCTCGGAAGTGGTTAAATTAGCCTCTGAAAGAAGTATATCTATACTAAGTATTACTGACCATGATAATACAAGCGGTATAGAAGAAGCAATTTCGGCTGGTAATGATCTTGGAATTGAAATTATTTCTGGTGTTGAAATTAGTACAGATATAGAAGACCGAGAAGTTCATATACTCGGATATTTTATGGATATTAATAACGAGGAATTAAATAAGTATCTTTCTTTTTTTAGAGATGAACGATTTCATAGAGCAAAAAGAATTGTTTTGAAATTGAATAAGTTAGGAATTAGAATTTCTATGGATGATGTTTTAGTCCATGCTCATAATTCTGCAATTGGAAGACCACATATTGCTTATGCACTTTTAGATTTAGGCTATATCGAAAATTATTATCACGCATTCGATAAGTATATCGGCGATAATGGACCGGCTTATGAAAGAAAAATTCATGTTTCACCTCAAAGTGCTTTGAAAATAATTAATGATTCAGGTGGACTTTCTTTTATTGCTCATCCGGGAAATATGAAAGAATCAGTTGTTCTTGCTTTAATTAATGCCGGTATAGATGGAATTGAAGTTATTCACCCAAGTCATTCCGAATCCCAAGTCAAGTTTTATAAAGGGATTGTTGCTCAATATTGCCTTTTGGCTTCGGGAGGTTCCGATTTTCATGGCGGCAAGAAAAATGACGATTCTTATCTAGGCAAGTTCTTTATTTCACCATCTTATATTAATACAATGAGAAAAATGCTTCAACGATAATCCACATTGGTATTTAAATTGTAAATTTGTACAACCTTTTCATGGAGATTTAAATGAGATTAAAAATCTCGATACTTCTATTAATAATTACATCTTTTACTAATGCACAGATTTGGCAGAATTATTCCGATATGAAAAATATCAAAGAGATAGTAGCATCAGATAATCATATATGGAGTGCTACAAGCGGAGGGATTTCAGCTTTTGATACCCAAGAAAATCTTTTTGAAATTATTAATAAAACTGCCGGCTTAAGCAGCCAAATTATTACATCTATTGCTGTTGATAATTTAGGTAAAGTTTGGATTGGTTCTTTTGAAGGCAATATTAATATTTATGACCCGAAAGATAAATCTATCGTGAGAATAAATGATATTGTAAATACTACGAAAAGCCTGAAACAGATTAATGATATTTATATTTCTAATGACACCGCATTTGTATCCACAGATTTTGGATTATCATTAATAAACACAAATACCTTTACTTTTTTAGATTCATTTTTGAAACTTGGTTCGTTTGCTTCTGAAGTTAAAGTTAAAAATTCGATTAAGAATAATTTACTATATGTTGCTACTGAAAGTGGAATTGCAGTACAAAAAACCGGTGCGCAAAATTTATTAGCTCCGGAATCCTGGAATAATTTTAATCTATACACGGATATAAAAGTATCAACTGTTAATAAAATTGCATTCTTTCAAAATAAGTTAGTAGCAGCAACTAATACAGGTGTTTATTCTCTCGGTGAAAATAATGTTTGGAATTTAATTTCTCTCGCTGGTTTTAACGTTACAGATATTTTTGTTTTCCAAAATGAATTATTGATGGTTACCTCCAATGAGCTTTTTTCTATTTCCGCAATTAATACTACAATTTCTATTTATTCTAATACTGATTTCATTTTTTCTTCTGTAATTAAAAATTCAATCGGTACTTTTATAGGGACTAATAAGGGATTAGTAAAAATTAATGGAAGTGAAACCGCTATTCTTATCCCTGAAGGTCCTACAAGTAACAATTTCATAAATATATCTGTCGATTATAAAAGTAATCTTTGGGTTGCAACAGGTCGTGATGTTTATGGAATTGGAGTTTTTCAATTCGATGGCTCTACTTGGACAAATTTTAATACAAAAACAAATCCTGAACTTGTGTCAAATGCATATCATAATGTATTTGTATCATCAGAAGGTACGGTTTATTTTGCTAATTGGGGTCGAGGATTTAGCACATTCAAAGATGGAGTTTTTAATAACTATAATGCTACAACAAGCGATTTAGTAGGAATTCCTGCAGATCCAAGCTTTGTGGTAATATACGATCTTAAAACTGATTCACGCGGAAATATCTGGATGACTAATCTTCAATCAGCTAATAGAAAACCATTATCAGTAATGACTCCAGATAAAAAGCTCTACCACTATGAATTTAAAAGTCCATTGATAAATGAAAATGAATTAATTGGTAATTTAGTAATTGACCAAGATGATAGGAAGTGGTTCGCTGTAACTGTTGGCGACCGTGGGCTATATTATTACGATGAGAATAAAACTTTTGAGGATTTGACTGATGATAAGTATGGATATTTGAGCCGTAATGATGGATTGATAAGTGATGAAATTACTGCATTAGCAATTGATCTTAGAGGACAACTTTGGATTGGTACTAATCAGGGTATTAGTTTAATAACTGATGTTTCCAAACCAAAAATCACAAACGCAGTGGCATTATCTTTAAGAAGTCAATCAATTTCTTCAATTTTAGTTGATCCTCTCAATAATAAATGGGTTGCTACAAACAATGGCATTTATTATTTCTCATCTGATGGAATTCAGCTTTTGGAGCATTATACAATAGAAAATAGCCCACTTCCAACTAATGATATAAAAAATCTTGCTTTCGATAAAAAGAAAGGTATTTTATATGCCGGGTCAGATTATGGTTTAACTTCATTAAAAACTTCTGCATTGGTTCCACAAGAAAGTTTTACAGAACTTTTTGTGTATCCAAATCCGCTTTATATTGATGGGAATAGTATAAAACTAACAATTGAAGGGTTAGTGCAAAATAGTAAAATTAAAATATTTTCAATTTCAGGTCAGATGATAGACGAGATTACGACTCCGGGTGGGAATATTGCATTTTGGGATGGCAAAGATTTAGACGGCAACTTTGTAGCAAGTGGCATTTATATTATTGTAGCTTACGATTCTGAAGGTAATAATTCTACTACTTCAAAAGTGGCGGTAATAAATAAATGATTGATATTGTAAATCTTTCTATTCAATTTACCGGAGAAGATTTATTCAGCGATGTAAATCTAAAAATAAATCGTGGTGATAAGATTGCATTAGTTGGCTCAAACGGAAGTGGTAAATCTACATTTCTTAAACTTCTTACAGGTACTGAAAAACCGGAAACAGGCAAACTTCTATTTCCACGAAATTTTAGACAAGGTTACCTTCCCCAAGATTTTCTTTCATTTAGAGGCAAATCTCTTTTCGATGAAGTAAAAAGTTCAATGGAAAACTTAATTGGTCTTCATCAAAGAGAAGAGCATTTAATTGAAATGCTGAATATAGATGGTATTGAAATAGAAGAAAGAAATAGTATTCTCGATGAATTGGGTGAAATTACAATTGAAAAAGAAAATTCTGAATTTTATAGTATCGACAATAAAATTGAAAAAGTTCTGATTGGTTTGGGATTCAAAGAAAGTGATTTTAAAAGATTTACAGAAGAATTTTCCGGAGGCTGGCAGATGAGGATTCATCTTGCTAAAATTCTCCTCGGTAATAATGATTTGATTTTATTAGATGAACCTACTAATCACCTTGATATTGACACGGTAGATTGGGTTACGAATTACTTGATTAATCTTAAGTGCGCAATCCTGTTAGTCTCACATGATCATTATTTTATAAATAAAGTAACAAGTAAGACTATTGAGATTTATAATAAGAAAGTAACTTTCTATAATGGAGTTTACGATAAATATCTTCGATATAAAGAAGAAAGAGAAATTCAACTTCGAAGTGAATTAAAAAATAAAGAAAAACGAATCAAGGAAATTGAAAGTTTTGTAGAACGATTCCGTTTTAAAGCATCGAAAGCAAGACAAGTTCAAAGCAGAATTAAGATGCTAGATAAAATTGAAATATCTGAAGTAACCGAGAAAGAAAATAATTTAGAGATGCGCTTCCCTACCCCTCCTTCTTCAGGGAGTGTCCCTATTGAAGTGAATCATCTTTCTAAAAATTATGGCAAACTTGAGGTATTCTCAAATATTAATTTAGAGATTACTCGAGGCGATAAGGTTGCTATTATAGGGCCAAATGGAGCAGGCAAAACTACATTTGCAAAGCTAATTGCCGGAAAAATTGAACCAAGTTTTGGGAATGTAAAACTTGGTCATAATTCTTTCCTTTCATTTTTTGCTCAAGAAGCTACCGAAGATCTTAATCTCGAAAATGAAATTATTGATGAAGTTTCTGCAATAAATGAAAATATTACCTTAGGGCAATTGAGATCGCTACTTGGAGCTTTTCTTTTTTCGGAAGATGATGTATTTAAGAAAATCAAAGTTCTTTCAGGTGGAGAAAAAAGTCGTGTAGCATTAGCTAAACTTCTTCTAACAAAATCTAATGTAATTATTTTAGATGAGCCGACAAACCACTTGGATGTCTCTTCAAAAGCTAAACTTCAAAAAGCATTAATTAATTTTCCCGGTACTTTATTAATTGTCTCGCATGATATTGATTTCCTTAATCCAATTATAAATAAAGTTCTCGAATTAAGAGATTGCAGTGCAAAATTTTATATGGGTAATCTTGATTATTATTTCTACAAAAAGAAAGAACAATCAGAGAATGAAAAACTGAATGAAGAAAAATCACTTGCTGCACCTAAAGAAACTCGTAAAGATCAGAAAAGAGTTGAAGCCGAAGTTAGAAAAAAAAGACATGATGCGACTAAAGTATTGAAGAAAAAAGTTGATTTAATTGAAGAAGAAATTTCTAATTTGGAAGAACTAATAACTTCTACCGAAAAAAAATTATTGGACCCAGATATATTTAATAATCCTGCTTTAGCAAAAGAGAAAAGTAAGCTTTATGAAAGTTCTAAAATTTCGTTGCAGGAAAAAATGATTAATTGGGAAGAATTAACTTCCCAATTAATTGAGATAGAAGAAAGCTTTAACAAATTACTTTAGAAATTCTTCGGCTAAAGCTATGCCGCCAAATAATGGTGCATCATCACCTAACTTAGTATAATTTATTTTTACGTGGGCACCTGATTCTTTCAAAACATTCTCTTTGAATGTTTTTTTAATTCTTGGAATAAAGTATGAATGCATAGCTTCTACAACACCACCACCGACTACTATTGTATCTAAATTAAGAATTGTAGTAACATTACCTAAAACTGTACCAATAATATCAGCGGCATTATTTATATGTTGAATTGTAACTTTATCATTTTTCTTAAGCGCATTTAAAAGAGCTTTGCTTTTAATGCCCTTCTTTTGAGCAATATATTCTTTAAGAATACTTTTTTTTCCGCTTTTAATATCCTTAGTGATACCTTTCACAATAGCAGGTCTTCCTGCAGAAAGTTCAAATGTTGTTTTAGATTTATTGGAAAAATTACCTTTTTGATCTATGTGTATATGTCCTATTTCACCTGCATAAAATGATGAACCACGATATATTTTACCATTAAAGAAAAGTGCGCCACCTATACCGGTACCCACAAAAATGACAAGCATATTATTTACTTCATCATTATACTCAAATCTCTTAATACCAAGACCGGCTAGATTAACATCATTTTCAATTAAAATAGGAATGTTCACATATTTAGCCATACCCTCTTTTATATTAAAATTTTTGATCCCCAAATTTGGAGCATCGCCTATAATTCCGGTGTTTGGATTAACTGTGCCAGGAACACCAAGACTAATTGCTTTTATATCGTTTTGAGTTAATTGATTCTCGCCAAGAAGCTGTTCAACTGATGCCGCAATTCCTTTTAATAAACTTTCTTTCCCTTTGGAAGGATCAGTTGGAATTTTTACACGTGATACGATTTCGTTTTTTGAGTTTACTAAAGCAGATAATATTTTCGTTCCGCCTAAATCAACTGATATTATTTTTTTAGTTTCCATTGCCTCTTCCAAAGTTATGTTATTATGTTATTTACTAATTTATTAAATTTTATCTTATTATTTGACAATTTTCTTAATTAAGGAGATTAAATGTTTGTTAATTTTTCTGATATACCTGGCAGTCAGAACTTATTTCTTGATTACCTGCATGAATTCGATAATGTGAATAAATTTTTTTCAAAGAATTTTAGAGATATAGATAATTATGCCGATCATTTTAAAGAAATATCTACAAGTGAAAAATGCAATAGACAAAATCTGATAGAAATTCTTAAAAATCAATATAAAGATTATAAAGTTTCTAAACAGACCGAAATAAATATAAACTTATTTGAATCAAAAAGAACTTTAGCCGTTGTAACCGGACAACAATTAGGTTTATTTGGCGGGCCCCTTTATACCATCTACAAAACAATAACTACCATTAAATTTGCACTGTGGCTTAAAGAAAATTTTGAGGGATATAATTTCATTCCAATATTTTGGCTCGAAGGCGATGATCATGATTTTGATGAAATTCGCTCTATTAATATAATCGCTAATGATAATTCTATTAAACAAATAACTTACGAAAAAGAAACAGAAGCAGGATTAAACAGAGGTCCTGTAGCTTCCCTAAAATTAGATGATTCCTTTATTGAATTATTAAATGAATTGAAAATTACGTTAAGAGAAACAGAATTTACAAAAGAATTATTTTCTTTAATAGAAAATTGCTACTACTCCGGAGTTACTTTTAATACTTCAATGAAAAAATTACTTTTTAGTCTATTTGATGAATATGGGCTCGTAATTTTTGATCCCACTGATGCAAAAGTTAAGGAATCATTAAAACCAATATTTAAGAATGAGATAACAAATTTATCTAAAAGCTCAGCTTTATTAGTAGAACGAAGTGCAGAATTAGAAGAACTATATCATGCTCAGGTAAAAGTAAAACCGATTAATCTTTTTTATAATGATGGCAATGAACGATTATTAGTCGAACCAGTCGAAGATGAATTTAGACTAAAGGGGAAGAGAAAAAAATTCTCCAAAGAAGAAATTCTTGATGAAATAGACAATCATCCTGAAAAATTCAGTCCGAATGTTTTACTTAGACCAATATGTCAAGACACACTTCTGCCAACTGCTTTTTATGTAGCAGGACCAAGCGAGATAAGTTATTTCGCTCAAATTACTCCACTTTATAAATTAAATGATTTAGTACAACCAATAATATATCCAAGAGCATCGGCAGTTATTGTTGAAAAACAATTCGCTAATCTATTATCTAAATATAATCTTAGTTATACAGATCTTTTTAGAGAAGAAGATTCTTTGAATGAAAAAGCACTATCAAAAATATCTGATTTCGCAAGTACTCATTTATTTGATGATATTGAAAAAGTTTATAATAATGAATTTGACAAACTGAATAACCGTATAGAACTTATTGATAAAAGCTTAATGGCAGTTTCGGAAAAAACATTATCTAAAATTTTACAACTCCTAAATAATCTAAAAGATAAAACTAAAGAAGCAGAAATTAGAAAACATGATGTTGCAATTAAACAATTGACTAAAATGAAGAATAACCTATATCCATTAGATAATTTGCAAGAAAGAGAGCTTAACTTTATTCATTTTGCAAATAAATATGGGATCGATTTTTTAAAATATTTATTCAATCAATTACAGATAAATAAATTCGAACACCAAGTGATAGAGATTTAATTTGATATTTGTGCTAACTGATCTAAGAACATCGGATTTGAAATAGAGACAGATTCAAAATCATTTATTAGAGTTTCATTATCTAATAGCATTCCAAGAATTGCAAAAGACATTGCAATTCTATGGTCGCCATAGCTTTCAAAAATATTAGATTGAGATTTTGGCGAACCTGATAATCTAAATCCGTCTTCAAATTCGGTAATGGTTATTCCTGCGTTTTCCATATTTCTGCAAACAGCATTTATACGGTCTGTTTCTTTTATTCTTAATTCTCTAGCATTCCTAACTTCAAAATCACCTTCAGCAAATATTCCTGCTATTGATAATATCGGTAGCTCATCAATTATATTCGGAATTATTTTTTCTTCTAACTTAATATTAGAAAGATGCGGAGAACTTTTAACTATTAAATCCCCTATTGGCTCTCCAATATTTCTGTTTTGACTTATAATTGAAATATCTCCACCCATTTGCTGCAATACTTCTATAATTCCTATTCTTGACTCATTAAGAGAGCAATTTTTAATAATTAATTCTGAATTTTTGGAAAGTAATGTGAGAACAATAAAGAAGGAGGCAGAAGAGATGTCTCCCGGTACATTATAAATTGATTTTTTTGGATAATATAATTGCGATGCAAAGATTATTTTTCCCCCTCTCTCATAAAAAGTAGGCAATTGAAGCATTCGCTCGGTATGGTCCCGAGTAATAAGATTTTCGATAATTTTTGATTCTTTAGGAAGATGAATAGCCGCAAGTAGAAGTGCACTTTTTATCTGTGCACTTGCAATATCCAATTCATATTCAATTGAATGTAATGTGGACTTGTTAATTTTCATTGGAAGAAAATTATTATCAGACAAAACAATATTAGCTCCCATTAATCTTAGTGGATTGGCTACTCTACTCATTGGTCGTTTAGATAGAGATTCATCCCCGATTAATTCACTGTTGAAATTTTGTGCTGCTAATATCCCTGAAAGTAAACGCGCGGTTGTACCGGAATTTCCCGCATCTAATTGACTTGACGGTTCATTGAATGAATTTATACCCCTTCCAATAACTTCTAATTGATCTTCAAGAAAATTAAATTCAACACCGAGTTCTTTAAAACAGTTTATTGTTGAGGCAACGTCATCGGAATTAGAAAGATTTTTTATTACTGACTTCCCTTCAGATAAAGCACTAAATATCACCGAGCGATGAGAAATTGATTTATCACCCCGAAAAACTAATTCCCCTTCAATTTTATTTATTTTACAAAAGGATTGCTTCATTTATCACACCATTCATCTATAAGCGACTCTAATTGCTCAAGGGGATAAGATGGTTCATTATACATTCCGGCTTCTGTACGCTGCCTCAGAGCTTCATAGAGAGTTACTGCTGTTGCTACCGAGACATTCAAACTCTGTATCATTCCATTCATAGGGATGTAAAATAAACCGTCTGTATATTTTTCTACTTCTTCTGAAATTCCTCTATGCTCATTTCCAAAAACAAGTGCTATTTTTTTTGTTAAGTCTAAAGAATACAAATTTTTTGAATCATCTTTTAATGAGCTTGCTAATACAGTAAATCCTTCATTTCTTAATTTTTCAAAACATCCATTAACAGTCTCATGTCGTTCCGAGTAAACCCACTTCTTCGCTGAAGCTGAAGATGTTCTGCTAATTTTTGGAAATGATTCATTTGTATATAGTAGAGATACTTTAGGAACCCCTGTGGCATCACACGATCTAAATATAGCGCTAACATTATGAGGATCGTGAATATTTTCTAAAACAACCTGAAGACTATCCTGCCTTAAACTCAGAGTTCGTTTAATCTTATTAATTCTATTTTCGGATTTGCAATCTCTTAGCTTCATGGTTTTTGGAAGAGGATTTTATAAATACCTTTATTGCCTTTTTGAGCCGCTTTATCAATGACTAATTTTTTATCCTCAGGCAGTTTTATATAATACTTAAGTAGATCAAGAATTTTCTCTATTGCATCATCTTCATTTGCAGCCCAAGTTTCGCAACCCCTTACAGAAGGGACAATTGCCTCAAAACCGTCATCGGTTTTTATTACATTAAGAGTTAATACCACTAATAACCACTTTCAGATGATTTTTGATGTGTAACAATTTTTACGCTGGCACTCGCTCCAATTCTATCAGCTCCGCTTGATATCATATTTAGTGCATCTTCGGTAGTTCTTATTCCACCTGATGCTTTTACTCCGACAGTACTACCAACAACATATTTCATTAACGCGACATCTCCTGCTGTTGCACCGCCTTTTGAGAAGCCTGTAGAAGTCTTGACGAAATCTGCTTTTGCATTTTTGCTAATCAAACATGCTTTTATTTTTTCTTCATCACTTAGAAGTGCTGTTTCTATTATTACTTTGCAAAGTGCATTTTTATTCTTGGCTGCTAACACTACTTGATTTATATCATTAAAGACATATTCATATTCACCCTGTTTTAGCATTCCTACATTAATAACCATATCAATCTCTTTAGCTCCTTGGTTAAGTGCTTCTTCAGCTTCAGCACGTTTTACCTTGGTAGTATTTGCTCCTAATGGGAATCCGATAACTGTACACACTTTTACAGGACTACCTTTTAGTAATTCTGCACAAAGCTCCACATAAGATGGGTTAATACATACAGATGCAAAGCTATATTCTCTTGCCTCTTTGCATAAAATTTTAATTTCATCAGGAGTTGCATCCGGTTTTAGAAGTGTATGATCTATATACTTAGCAATATTCTGATCCGGTAGTTGTTCACCTACTCCTGGACCAGCTGCAATTCTTGCAGCTCCGTTATCGATTATTTTTTTTACTGCACTCGGTTGATCGATTACATTTCTTTCCCAACCTACACATGTATTACCTGTGCAATAAAAATCCCGCAACGCTTTTTCCATAAAAACTTGCGATACTATCTTATCAATTGTTGTTGTGCTCATTTTAGATTCATTTTTTGTTTGAATGATTTTAATGTATTAATTAGAAGCATAGCTATCGTCATTGGTCCCACTCCACCCGGTACCGGTGTAATAAAAGATGTTTTTTCTTTTATGTTTTCAAAATCCACATCTCCAACTACTTTATACCCTTTAGCTGAATTTACATCATCTATTCTATTTATACCTACGTCAATAATTACTACACCATCTTTGACCATATCTTTTGTAATCATATTTGCTTTGCCAACGGCAGCAATTAAAATATCTGCTTGTTTTGTATAAAAAGCTATATCTGGAGCGGCAGTATGGCAGATTGTTACAATTGCATTTGCACCATCCTTTTTCTGCACGAGCATATTTGCAATCGGCTTCCCGACAATATTACTTCTTCCAACCACTACTACATGTTTCCCTTTCGTATTGATTTTATAGTATTTCAATAATTCAATAATTCCAAAAGGAGTGCAAGGATAAAAGGTTTCTTTGCCGATTACAAGTTTCCCAAAGCTAACAGGATGAAAACCATCAACATCCTTATTAGGAGAAATAGCTTCTATTATTTTATCTTCATCGATCTGTTTTGGCAAAGGCAATTGAACTAATATTCCGTCTATTCCATCGTCAGAATTAAATGTTTCAATTACTTTTAGAAGTTCTTCTTCATTCGTATTACTTTCCATAATCTTAACAACCGAATAAAACCCCACCTCATTACAAGCTTTGCTTTTTGAATTAACATATATTTTAGATGCTGAATTATCCCCCACTAAAATTGCGGCTAATCCTGGTTTTTTTCCGGTTAATTTTAATAAATTTTCTGCTTCTTCCTTTAAACTATTTCTGATTTGAGAAGCAACAAATTTACCATCAATTATTTGTGTCATTTATAATGTGCCTTTATCAAAGTCAGGTAGAATAATTCTTTCAATATAATTAGCTAATCCGGAATCAGAATCGATTTTCACATAAACTCCGCATAAATGCGGGTCATCTGTTGCAGTCTGATATTTCTGCGGTGTCTGATATAAAAATCGATTTATTGCAGCATCCGCTTTCATTCCAATTACAGATTCATAAGGACCCGTCATTCCGCTATCTGTTATAAATGCAGTACCTTTTGGTAAAATTCTTTCGTCAGCTGTCTGTGTATGTGTATGCGTTCCTACAACTGCAGATACCTTACCATCAAGGAAAAAAGCTAATGCTAATTTTTCTGCTGTTGCTTCTGCATGAAAATCGATGAAAATGTTTTTCGTTTCCTGCCTAATTTTCGATATAACCCACTCGGCAGATCGAAATGGACAATCGATTGGAGCCATGAAAGCTCTACCCTGTAAATTCAGAACTGCCAATTTATATTTATCTTTTGTAATAATAAAATATCCATTTCCATGTGTTCCACGGGGGTAATTAAATGGTCTTAGAGCGCGTGGTTCTACTTTAAGATATTCCTGCGATTGATGTTTATCCCATGTATGGTTTCCTCCGGTAATTACATGTACACCAAGATCAAATAAGATTTTTGCTTCTTTTTCCGTTAGACCTTTACCATCAGCAGCATTTTCACCATTTACAATTACAAAATCGGCTCTATATTTCTTTATTAAACTCGGTAACCAAGTTTGGACCATATCCAATCCCGGTTTCCCTACGACATCTCCTACAAAAAGTATGTTCAGATTCATTTTATCCTATTTATATTACTGAAATATATCTAATTTTAGTATAATTTGAAAAATACACTTATTTAATGGCAAAATTAAATTCTATTTTAAATTTAGACATAAAAAATTCGGAATTTTGTGTTCTCGATTTTGAAACTACCGGACTTTCGGCAATAAATTGCAGGGCAATCGAAATAGGTATAGTAAAAATTAAGAATGGGAAAATAAAAGATAAATTTTCATCTTTAATTAATCCGGGCTGTCGAATCCCTTATTTTATTACAAATCTTACAGGTATTTCTGATGATGATGTCGAAGGTGCACCTACTTTCGATATGTTGATTCCGGAAATTGATAAACTATTGCATAATTCGATTGTTGTAGCACATAATGCTCCATTCGATATGTCATTCCTTAAAGAGGAATATAAAAGATCTTCTGAAGAAGTTCCTGAAAATCCTTCAATTTGTACAGTCAGATTAGCAAAAAAATTAGTGCCGGAGATTAAACCAAAATCTTTAGGGAATCTTACCCGGACAATGAAAATACTACATAAATCCACTCACAGAGCTTTAGGGGATGCACATGCAACTGCTAAATTGTTTCTAAAATTTATTGATAAATATTGTGAAATATATGATTCCGGTAGTGTAAAGAATCTCTTTGATTACCAATTCCCTGATTCAAAACGAATTATCGATAACAAAATATTAAAAAAGATTTCGGATGAAAAGCGTGAAATTCCTAAGAATAGCGGTGTTTATCTTTTTAAAGATGCGAAAGGGAAAATTGTTTATATCGGAAAAGCTAAATCACTTAAAAGCCGCGTAACAGGCTATTTTACTTCATCATCAAATTCTAAACAGAAGAAAATTACTAAACGTGCTTCTACAATAGATTTCCTAAGTACTAATTCCGAATTATCTGCCTTAATATTAGAATCGGAATTAATAAAAGAAAATAAACCTGTATTTAATAAACTTCTTAAAAAATATTCAAATACTTATTTTATAAAAATTTCCGAACGTCCATATTCTAAAGTGGAAATTAAAACGAAATTTGAAATGGATGGAGGAGACTATTATGGTCCCTTCTCAAGCAGAGATAGCGTGAATCAATTATTTGAACTTTTAAATAAAAATTTTATGCTAAGAGAATGTACAGAAAAAGAATTTTCAAAAGGAAAGCACTGTTTTTTGTATGAAGTGAAGAAATGTATCGGTCCATGTGTCAAAAATTATAGTCATGAAGATTACGAAACGGAATTAGAACATCTTTCTGATTTCTTAAAAGGAAACGAGCAAACTGTTTTAGATAGAATGCTAAAAAAGATGAGGATGCTTTCTGATAATAAGAAATATGAAGACGCGGCTAAAATGAGAGATGAAATTAATTTTCTCCTAAATAACCTTCATCGCCTCGTCTCTATTAAGGAGCCAATTAATCAGGCAAACCTCTTAATAGAAATAAAGAGAGAAATAGGTTCAGATTTTATTTTAATGAAAGATGGAAAAGTAGCTATATATAATTTTTTCAATAACGAAAATGGAAAGTTTTTTAATTTGTTAGAAGAACATTTCGAAATTATTTTTCAATTAAAAGAAGATTTGGATGTTAGGGATATTGAACGAATAAAAATAATAATGAGCTGGCTATCAAAAAATAAAATGCTATTTAGTATATATTATCTAAAAAATTATTCGGGAATATCTGATTTAGCAACAAAAACAGGGATAAGATTACCTGATAATAAATTTAGTTAAAACTAACCTTATAATAAATGCTGTGGTTAATATCATTGCTAAATAGAGAATTATTGATTTTACTGATTGTGTTGTAAATGAAAATGTAGATCTAAACCCGCGCCATCCACATTCTCTGCATCTGAACAATTTAAAGAAAGTAATCTTCTTAATAATTTGTTCTTTCATACTTCTGGCTCTTGAACGATGAAGAGTTCCGATTTCATTACAACTTGGGCATCTTCCAAATTGTGGATTACTGTGAATAAATATTTTTAGATTTTTCATTTGCCCTAATGTTTTAATGAATACTAATTATAGTGTTATTAAACGAATTGGAAAATTTACTAAACAAATACAATTAAAATTTATATTACTATTTAGTTTCAAGTGAAGCAATAGAAACCGCTGCTTTAAATTGTTTGTCATTTTTTAAGGATTCTAATATTCTCCCTTTCCTGCCAGAAAGATGTGTTGATAATTCCAATTTAATCTCTGTAAGAAGATCATCCTTGTAAAGATTTATTTGTTCGTTCTCAAATGATCTAATTTTATCTTTCAAGGATTTTATTTCTTCTAATAAACCATTGTTATTTTTTTCTTCTCTTGCATTCTTTTCCAGTTCATCGGATAAAATTGTTAAGTCAGACTTAAAAACAAATTTTTCTTCCTTAATAAATAAACTAAATTCATCACTTAATTTTTTATCTGTAATATTATTAAGCAAATTTTCATTCGATTTTTGGTTCAACATTGTTGCAAATCGGAAAAACATTCCTTCAGCTTTTAAATTACGAATATACTTAGATTTTGATTCACCGAGAACAACAGAATCAGGTTGAATCCCTCCGAATGCTTTAACTTTTTTCTTAGAATCAGTATAGAAAATGGAATCCACTCCTTTATTATTTACAAACACTCTATTATTTCCATAATCAATTCTTTGAATCGATCTGCCTGATGGTGTATAATATTTAGCTGTTGTAATTTTTAAAGATGTTTTAAAACTCAAGGGAACAATAGTTTGTACTAAACCTTTGCCGAATGAATTTACTCCGAGAATTAATCCTCTATCATGGTCTTGAATAGCTCCGGCAACAATTTCAGAAGCACTTGCTGAGCCTTCATCAATTAATACAATCAGCTTAATGTTTTGTGCAACAGGTTCTTCTTGTGAATAATAAAATTTAGTCTCAACAGAATCTCTACCCTGAACCGAAACAATTAATTGCCCCTTCTTTAAGAATTTTTCCGATACATCAATGGCTGCATCTAAAAGACCACCGGGATTGCCTCTTAAATCAAGGATTATTGACCTAATATCTTTAGTGGATTTCAATTCAACAATTGCTTTTTTTACTTCATCTCCGGCAGTTCTATTAAATCCGCTTAATTTCAAGTATGCATTATGAGAACTTTCCGGTACAAAACCATAGTAAGTTAAATTCTTTACTTCGATCTCTTCTCTTACTATATTAAAATTAATTAGATCAGAATCCCCTTCTCTCTTAATTAGAATATTAACTGTAGTTCCGGGATCTCCTTTAAGAAATTCAGTTAACCGTTCATAATTTTCGACAGAGATATTATTATTATCGATTTTAGAAATTACATCTCCAATTTTAATCCCCTGCCGTTGTGCTGAATACCCTTCAAGAAGATCGACTATTGTAACATTACCATTACGAATTCCAACGCTTGCACCAATTCCACCATATTTGCCTTTTGTAATTACATCAATATCCTTTTGAAGGTTTTCGTCAATAAAATTTGTGTAAGGATCTAATGATGAGAGCATACCTTTGATACCGGCTAACATAAATTCTTCGGGGTCAACATCTTCTACATAATTGACTGCAACTTCTTTATATATTCTACCGAATAATTCTATGTTTTTTGATATCTGAAAATAAATATCATTATCACCGGGTAAAAAACCTAATGATATAATTACAATTGTTATCAATGCTAATTTATAAAGTGGTTTCATAATTCAGTACTTTCTTAAGAATAAAATTGTGGATTTCTTCAATGGAATCATTTCCATTAATTAAAATAAATCTTTTTTCTTTTTTTGCAATATCTAAATAGCCATCTCTTACTTTATTATAAAAGAGTTCATCTGATAATTCAATACGGTCTAAATCAAAAGGTAAAATTCTATTTTTCCTATTAAACATCTCTTTAATATCAATATCAATAAAAAAAGTTAATGCAGGTATTACATTTCTTATAATATAATTCTGTAGATTATTTACAAAATCGAAAGAGATACCTCTTCCAAAACTTTGGTATGCAATAGATGAATCGTGAAATCTATCTGAAATAACAATCTTTCCTCTATTTAAAGCAGGAATTATAACTTCATTAACTAGTTGAGCCCTACTGGCTGTAAAAAGAAGTAATTCAGTCTCAATATGCATCAGAGAATTTTTTTTATCTAAAAGTATATCCCTAATTTTTTCCGAGATTGTTGTACCTCCCGGTTCTCTGATTAATAGAACTTCTTCTCCTTTAGTTTCAAAATACTTTTTCAATAATTCTACTTGAGTTGATTTTCCGGAAAAATCCAGCCCTTCAAAGGAAATGAACATATTAATACTCTTTAATTATATATTTTAGCGAATTTGGCGTTTTATTTAATAATTCTATGTTTTGAGGAAATTCCACTATCGGGTCAATTTCTCCGGTAGTATCCTTAATTACTTTCCAATAATCTACATAAACTTTAATTGCATCTAAATTAAGTTTACCAAGATTTAATATCCCACCTCTGAAAGTAAGTGAAATTTTAGAAGGGTATAAAACCAATTCCCTTCCTTTTGGAACATTTACAATACTCACATCTAAATTGCTGAATGTTTTATCAGAGGTCTTTTGAACATCAAAATAAACTATTGTATTGTCTCGTTTAAAATACACATTTGGAAGAGGTTTCAAACTCAAAGAAGAACCAACTGGTTCATCTATATTTTCAAATTCTTTTTCAAAAGTTTCGATGCTATTTATTTTCCTAATGTTTGCCATAGTTCCATAAACAGCAACCGATTCCGGATCAATAAAAACTTTGGACGCTTTTCCATATCCATCTTTAAAAGAAAGTTTAGTCCTTGGAATAATTGGTACTTTCTTTATAAACACTTTATCTATATCAATATTAATTTGACTTGGATTAATATCGACAACTTGCATTCTCGAAGTAATCCAACTATTATTTTCGGTAAAATTACGGATAGATAAACTTTTTATGGAACTACTTTTATTAAGAGAGATTTCAAAAACAGGCAGATTACCCGTAAAGAGCTTTGTAAGCAGCCACCCTTCCCCTTTAAGCCCAATTCTAATTTCGTTTGCCGATGAGCTCCCTACAATATAATTTTCCGGTAAATCAGTATAAACAACCGGAACAGTTATAGTAGTATAGTATTCATTGGATAACGAAACAGAAACCCAAAGAGCTAAAGAAAAGAAGACAATAAAAGAAATTGTTAAAATTTTTTTACTCATAGTCTCAATATAAAAAAAGTTATTATTTAGAGGGGGATTTAAGGAAAATTATTTTCTTAATTGATTGAAATAATCGATAAGTATATTTCTATTTGCTTTAGAGATTTCTCTTCCTTTAATCGGGAAATCCGGTAAAGAGCGAGCTAATTTGCGAAGGTCGTGAACATTTAATTTCAGTAATTCATTTACCTCAGGGATTTCTGATTCATAATCGGAAGCCTTTTTGGTAATTTCGGATTCTTCTGGAGATATCATCTCATCTCTATTTTTAAGAGATTTTTTCTGTTCATTATCGTCTAATTCGCTGTCGATCTCGATTTTAATAACATCATCAAGCTCACCATCAATCTCCTCAGGAAGTTCTCCTTCAAGTTCTTCTTCATATTCAGGCAATTCTTCAACTAAATCATCATTTTCTTCTATGTTTAATGAATTAGTTTCTGACGAGAAATTTTCTTCCTCATTTACCTTATGAAAATCTGAGCGCGAATCATCGTCTAATAAATCAGCAACATCTAATTCAGAATCAGATTTATCTTTCATTCCTGTTCCAATCTCTTCATCATCAAACTCTGAATCTTCTATTTCTTCTTCGCTATCCTTAGAAACTTCTATATGAGAAATTTCGTGCTCTGAATCGTTATCTAAAATATCAATCGCAGTTTCAGATGTCGCTTTATCATCCGCTTCAAGTAAATCTTCTTCATCGGGAACCTCGGCATCATCGTTTTCTGTTGAATCGACTGAAGAAAATAAGCTTGGATGCTCAATTGAAGTTTTTTTTGCTTTTTTCTGTTTTGATTTTTTTTGATTGTTATCAGTGAAAAGATCATAAATGAAAGGCTCTAATTGATCATCAGGTCTCGGTATTACATGAGTTGAAACCAATTGTCCAACCCTTTGAGCGGCGGCTGCTCCGGCATCAATTGCAGAACGAACAGCAGCAACTTCGCCGACTATTTTAATAGTGACTAAAGCGGCAGTAATTTTTTCCTTACTAATAAGCTTAACATTGGCTGCCTTAAGCATAGCATCGGCAGCCTCTATTGCTCCAATTAAACCTTTAGTTTCTATTAACCCAAGAGCTAACTGCATAATAGTGAATTAAAGTTTTGGTCTTTTAGGAAGAATTAATTCGACATCTGTATGCGGACGTGGAATTACATGAACTGAAACCAATTCTCCAACTCTCTGAGCTGCTGCTGCTCCAGCATCTGTTGCTGCTTTAACTGCACCAACATCACCACGAACCATAACAGTTACATATCCGCCGCCAATTGTCTCTTTACCAATTAATTCTACCTTTGCAGCTTTTACCATTGCATCTGCTGCTTCGACTGCACCAACTAACCCTTTGGTTTCCACCATCCCAAGTGCGTCAAGTGTCATATAATATGCTCCCAATTAAAATGAAAAGTAATGAAAAAATAGCTTATATAGTTAAAAATGTCAATCCTTATTTATTGTTTTTGATTGATTCTCTATTTTTTTTAAATAGTCCTGAAGCATGATAGATGCTGCTGTTTTGTCAATCAAACTCTTGTCTCTTCTTTGTTTCTTTGAAAGATTCGATTCATTAATCATTTGAGTAGCCATTTTTGATGTATAACGTTCATCATAAAACTCAAATTCAATGCCCGATTTTTCTTTTAGTTCAATGGAAAATTTTTGAATCTTCTCCATTAATTTAGTTTGCTCACCGGATTCTTTAATTGGCATGCCAATAATTAAATATTTAACTGAATAATTTGCAATAATTTCTAATAATTTTGGAATACTTAAATTATTATTAGGAATAGTTTCTAATGGATAAGCAAACATTTTTAAAGGATCAGTGATAGCAATACCGATACGAACTTCACCAAAATCAATCGCCATAATTCGTTCTTCAACTATCTGCATCAAAACGCTCAACCGAATAAACACCACGAGTTTTTTTAATCTTTTCCATCAAACCTCTTAAATGGATAAGATCTCTTACAAATACCGTTATAGTACCTCTGAACATTGAATCAGTAGTAGAAATATTTACAGATTTGATATTTGTATTTTGATAGGTAGTAACTGCATTAGAGAGGTCTTTTAAAATTCCCGGCATATCATCACCTTTGATAATTAATCCAGCCACAAACGATGCTCCATCGGTCCTAGGCCATTGAACTGCCACTAACCGATCCTCACCATAACGAACCATGTTTATAAGGTTTTTACAATCCTTCCTATGAATTTTAATTCCTTCTCCAATTGTTATATAGCCTACAACAACATCTCCTGGAATAGGATTACAGCATTTCGCATAACTATAAGCTACTCCCTTATTTTCACCTTCTACTATAACACCACCAGCGCTTGTTCTAACACTTGTGACAAATTTTTCAAATTCTAATTCTGGGACTTCCTTTTGATCCGGTTCTACAACTGGATTTAGAATATTATCTATGCTAATTCTTTCTTGGGCAATTGCACTATAAAACTGTTGCGAATTTTCATATTTTAGCTTTCTGAACAATTTAGAAACATCATCGGGTGTGAAAGCAAGTTTCAACTTCTTAATTTTTCTTTCCCAGATTTCCTTACCTTGCTCCACAATTCTTTCTTCTTCCTTATTTAAGAATTTGCGGATATTTGTTTTGGCTTTATGAGTAACTACAAATTGAAGCCAACTTTTATTCGGACGAGGATTTTTACCCATGATAATAGAGACTTGCTCCCCACTATGGAGCACGGTATCTAAAGGTACAATTTTTCCATTTACTTTTGCTCCAATACATCCATTTCCCACTTTAGAGTGAATCTCATAAGCAAAATCAACCGGTGAAGAATTAACCGGCAATTTCATTAAATCCCCTTTAGGTGTAAAGACGTAAATCTCGTCCTGATATAGAGTTAGCTTAAAACTTGCAAGAATTTCCTTAGTAGCTTCATCCTTAGAAGCATTCTCAAAAACATCTCTCACCCAATTAACCCAATCCTCAAGATCCTTGTCAGAAGCCATCACACCTTCTTTGTACTTCCAATGAGCTGCCACACCTTTTTCTGCTATCTCATGCATTTTACGAGTTCTAATTTGAACTTCTACAAGTTTAGCATCAGGTCCGATTACAGTAGTATGAATTGACTGATAATTATTTTTCTTAGGAATTGAAATAAAATCTTTAAACCGCTCTCCAATAGGCTTATAAAGATTACTAATAATTCCAAGAACATAATAGCATTCATTTGGATCATTAGATTCTAAAATAATTCTAATAGCAAGAAGATCATAAATATCTTCAAAAGGTCGATTCTGTTTAACCATTTTCCGATAAATGGAATAAAGATGTTTTGCCCTGCCACCAAGATCATATTTTATCTTAAGCTCATTTAGTTTTTCGTCAATTGGTTTTATAAACCTACTTATAAATGCTTCTCTCTCTTTCCTTGTATTATTAATACTCTTAGCAATATCATCATACGCTTCCCTATTAAGGTACTTAAAAGCTAAGTCTTCCATTTCCCATTTTACTGCTCCGAGACCAAAGCGATTAGCAAAGGGAGCATAAATTTCTAATGTCTCTTTAGCTATCCTTCTCTGCTTTTGAGGATGAACAAATTCTAATGTTCGCATATTATGAAGACGATCTGCAAATTTTACCAATATAACTCGAACATCCTTAACCATTGATAGAAGCAGCTTACGATAATTCTCGGCTTGAACAATTTCCTGCCCTCTAAAAACACCGCTTATTTTAGTTACACCATCTACAATTTCGGAAACTTCTTTACCAAATTCCCTTGCTATTAGTCCAAGTTCAATATCGCTATCTTCCACCACATCGTGCAATAGTGCGCTTGCTACTGAAACGTCATCGAGAGGTATTTCACGCGCAATAATTGAAGCTACTTCTACGGGATGATTGAAATATGGTTCACCGGAAGCACGAAAATCATTTTTATGTGATTCGTAACTGAACATAAATGCTTTTGTAATTAACTCTTCATTAACCATAGGTAGGTTTTTTTTACAAAGAGTTAATAAATCTTCGAGCATCTTATTTAGTTTGCTATTTTGAATCTCTTCCGGCATAGATTGTTTTTTCCAATTATCAATGATATATATATTAAAAGAAGATTATTAAATCAAGTCTAAAATGTACCAAAAGTCCTATCCCCTGCATCACCAAGACCAGGAAGAATATAACCATTTGAATTTAGTTCACGGTCTAATGATGCTGTATAAACAGGTATTTCAGGATGCTCCCGCATCATATTTTCCACCCCTTGCGGAGCAGCAATTAAACATGCCAAGATACAATCCTTTGCTCCCTTATCTTTCAAGTAATTAAAAGCTACAACTGCACTACCCCCGGTGGCAAGCATTGGATCTAATAGGATTGTCTTTGCTCCGGGTAATTCTTTCGGTGTTTTATAATAATAATCCACAGGGAGCAAGGTATTTTCGTCTCTTTGTAATCCAATATGACCCACCTTTGCTTCGGGGATCATATCTAAAAAAGGCTGTACCATACTTAGACCAGCTCTCAAGACAGGAACCAGAACTATTTGTTTTTTAATGACATAACCTGCCGTTACTTCAAGTGGAGTTTGAACACTAATTTTTTCAACTTCAAAGGATTTGCTAATCTCACTTGCCATTACAAAACTGATTCTTGAAAGCGCACTTCTAAATCGTTCTGTGTTCGTTTCAATATTTCTAAGAATTGAAATATCTCGTTTTATTAGAGGGCTCTGTACTTTAATTAGGTTTTGCATATTAATCCTGATTAATCTTTCTACCTAAAACTGAAAGTAAATTAATAAATGGGGAGCATGTCGGTGAATAATTATAATTCATCTTAGCGAGCGTGCTCCCTTTAATTTTATTTTGTATAAGTGAAGCTATTAAATCAGCATATCCTACTGATTCTTGATTGCCAAAAAATGAAGCTCCAAGAATTAGCTCACTATTATATTCATATAAAATCTTACCAAAAGTTGGTTTAGAATCTTTCATCACTTTAACTAAATTCGGGACCGTACTGCTTGCTTCCTTAAAATTAAATCGGTGTTCCATTACTTCTTTTTGGTTTAAACCTACTTGAGTATAAATATTATCAAAGAATTTGAGGGCGATATTTTTAATAACAGGTGTGAACTTAATAAAAGCACCTGAAGCATTATCTCCTGCTATATGCCCCATATTATGGGCTATTGTAGCGAGAGGAATATAATCATCTTTCATTGTAATAAAATTAGTTACAAGGGAATTATCACCAGCCGTAAAAATATTTGGATCATTAGTCTTTAAGAAAAGATCAGATGTAAAACCACCTGATTTACCAATTTCTAACATAACCGCCTGCCCTAATTGGGTACGTGGCTTAAATCCGATTGAGACTATAACTAAGTCTGGTTCTAATACAATACCATTTACTACAATTTTCTTAATTTTATTCTCTTCTTTGAAAACTTTTAATCGGTCGCAGTTTCCATAGAACCGGATATTTTTTTTCTCAAGGATGTCTTTTATAATATTTTGGATTCCTATTTCAGTGTTACTTAACGGAAGAGAATCCCTTTCAAGAATTGTAACGTTAAATCCCCCCTTTTGAAAAGATTCAGCAGTTTCCAAACCGATATAGCCAGCCCCAATAATTAACACATTCTTGCTATTAGTTGATTTAAGGTAATTTTCTATTTTAATATAATCGGGAATGGATTTAAGGTGAAAGAGGTTTTTGCTCGGTTCTAATAAATCGGGATGATTAATCGCAGATGAACCGGTGGCAAGTATAAGTTTATCGTAATCTTGGGAATACGTATGACCTGAGACAATATTTTTTACAGAAATTTTTTTATTTCGGCGATCAATACTTTCAACTGAATGTTCAATGAAAGTATCAACATTTTTCTCACTTTTAAATGATTCAGCCGTAAAAAAAATAAGATCGTTATAGTCTTTTATTTCGCCCGAAAATAAATAAGGAAGTTCGCAAGTGCCAGTTGAAATAAACTTACTTCTTTCAAACATAATTACATTTGAAGCAGGAGAATTTCTCTTTGCTTTTGCAGCTGCAGCCGCTCCTGCTGCATTTCCGCCAACTACTACGATATTTTGAGGTTTCTTTATTAGCATTAAATAATCAGATAATTATTAGAAATTACCAGATTAAATATAATAAAGAATGTTCAAAAATTGGGTTTATTTATCTCTAAAGGATAGTGTAATAGGGACACCCTGAAAACCAAATTTTGCTCTTATTAGTTTTTCTAAAAATCTCTTATAATTATCAGGTATAAATCGAGGCTCGTTTGTAAAAAATAAGAAAATCGGATAATAGTCCCCTACCTGAGTAATATATTTGATTTTTACTTCTTTACCTGTTGGAGATGCCGGAGGAGGAGTTCTAACTATTTCGGGTAGCATCACATCATTTAATTCACTAGTAGGTATTTTCCTTTTTCGTTCTTGATCAACTATCTTTGCAATGTCAATTAATTTAAATATTCTTTGCTTAGTTAAAGCAGATATAAAAATTACGGGAGCATAATCTACGTTGCCAAGCTTTTTCTTCGCTTCTTCTTCGTAAAATTTTGCAGTATTAGTTTCCTTTTCTTCAACTAAATCCCACTTATTAACTGCTATTATTACACCTTTTCTTCTTCTAATAATTTCATCTAAAATTTTCTGATCTTGTTTATCAATGCCAATTACCGCATCAATCAACAATATAGCCACATCAGCTTCCCAAATAGCTCTATAAGTTCTTACCGTAGAAAAGAATTCGATATTCTCCGTTACACGAGCTTTTTTTCTTAATCCGGCTGTATCAACAAGAGTAATTTCTTCGCCATAATATTTTAATTTGGAATCGAGACTATCGCGTGTAGTACCGGGTATATCGGTTACTATACTTCTTTCAAAACCAAGTAGTGAATTAACTAAAGAAGATTTGCCAACATTGGGTTTACCTACAATGGCGATCTTCAAATTTTCATCTTTTTCTAAATAATCATCAGCAAATTTTAGTTCCCCCATAATATCATCAAGGAAATCACCAAGATTCCTGCCGTTAAGAGCAGACACATCATATAATTTACCGATACCAAGACTATAAAAGTCTGCAGCATTTAAAGCAGCGGCTTGCATATCAATTTTATTTACTAATATATAAACCGGTTTAGATGACTTTCGTAAAATAGCTGCAATTTCATAATCAATCGGAGTAGCTCCATCTTTACCATCAACTAAGAAAAGGATAGCTTCTGCTTCATCAACAGCAATTGTTATCTGTTCTTTAATTGCTTTCTCAAATAAATCTGCACTGTTAGGTACATATCCACCTGTGTCAATAATGCGGAAGAGTCTTCCGTTCCATTCTACTTCGCCATAATTTCTATCACGTGTAACTCCACTAAAATCGTCAACAATTGCTGTGGTCGATTTTGTTAATCGATTAAAGAGGGTTGATTTTCCTACATTCGGCCGTCCTACGATTACTACTAAAGGTAAATTCATATTAAAGTCTTATTCTCAAATTAATTTTATAATTAAGGTCTTCTTCAAAACCAAATTGCACTTTTTGCAAGTCTGTGTTCAATTCTATCTTTTTGTTATAACTTTTAGATGTAAATATAGCATCTACAGTACTAATAATGTGATTTATTATTATAACAATAACAGCTTTAGAAGCCACATTATAATAATCGTTTGCCTTGCCTCTTTCCCCGGAATATAAGTGGAATCTTGGGGTCAATGGGTCTCCATAACTATAAGTGGTGTTTTCATCACCAAAATCGTCCCAGCCGGGATTAAATTGGGGATACTTACCAATCATCTCAAAATATTGTTGATCGCCCAGAGGGGCTAATTTATGCGAATAATAAGCACTTATGGCACTCTCTAATCTGTTTAATTCATTCCAATTTACATTCCCATTATTATCAAAAACGTTGAATTGAGAAGAGTTTACACTTTCATTTATTTTTGATGCATTAGTAACTGTCCATTTAGCATATCGTTTTACGTCCCAATGCTGGTAAGCATAATCTTGGAATACGTTTGTTTGATCGTCGCCTTTTTTATTATAAACAACACTGGTATAAATAGTTGCTGCTTCTAAAACAAGGAATGCGGCTCCCTTGATATAGCTTTCTGAATATATTTGACCTGCACCGGGTATAGCAAGTGACATTAAACCGGCAATTAATGGAGATTTTTTCATCTCTTCATTCAATAATGGCTTTTGTTCCACATAAGTATTATCAAACGATATTTTTCTATCCAATTCTAAATTGCCTGATAATTTATTTTGCGCAGTTAGAGGATTGTAAATGATAGCTGCAATCAATATAATTTTAGAAATCAAATTCAAAAAGTATCCCTCCGTAAAAACTCCACTCTTTACCATAGTTAATTGTTTCTCCAAGAATATTTTTGGTGATTTTATCAAAAGAATATGCGGAACTAAAGAAAACACTGGTCGGGAAAAGATAGAAGGAATTTACCTTAATTCTTAGTTCTGCACCAACACCTTTTTTGAAATTATCAATTGCAGGTACCCCGCCACCAGTCCAAGCATTTCCGAGATCACCAAAGAGAGAAAAATAAACTTTATCTATATATAGATGTCCTAAGCGGCTATCAATGTTTTTAAATAAAGGAAATCGGTAAGTTAAATTTGCCCATAAAAGTTCATTGCCCGAAATAGCATAAAATGGATAACTTTTCATTCCAATTAATCCACCAAGATAGTAATCGAAGAAATCGGGTACTGCTGGACCCAATATTGTAGCTCCTCTGAATTGGAAAGTAAGTACATTGTCTTTCATTATTTCAATATGTTCTTTCCAATTTAGCTCAACACGGTGAAAATTAAAATTCTTATATAAAGGTTTCAGCATTCCATCAACAATTTCGTAATTATTATCTTTATTGAATCGATTAAATTCATAATCATATTGAAACTCGACCTTTCTACCCATTGGATTAATGTCGGAATCAACAGATGGAGTTATACCGGAAAGATTATATTTTACACGTAAATTCCTTCCTATTAAGTAAACATCATTTGATGTAGGATAGAGAATCGAAGTATTTGGGAAAATAAAACTTCCGATTTCCGCAGAGTAACGACTATAAATAAATCTAAATTCAATAAAATTTTCATCATTAATAAATTTATTCTTCGCGGCTAAATCAACTTCAAAAAGATTATATGTTACATCAGTTGATGTATTAAGAGAATTATCCAATGAATCAAAAATTAAATCTGTATTAGTTTTTCTCGAAATACTATATAATTCCAATGTCAATGTTGGCTTTAACCCTAAGCTGAACAGGATAGGTAATTTATCTCTATAATCAAATTGAAGAAGAAGGTCTCTTTCAAACCTTTTATTTATTGAACCTCCAGCAAATATACTATATCGATTCAGATAGTCATTTGAAGCCAAGAATACACCCGGTTTAATTCTATCTAAAGCAGAATTAGAAATGTTATAATTATCATATCGAATAAAAGGGATAATACTTAGCTTAGAAAAAACACCTGTATATTTTTCAATTTTGTAATCAGGCAATTCTTTATCATTATAATTTGTCAGTTTATTAAAGGATTCTTTTGTGATATCTCCTTTTGGTTGTTCTAAGTCTAATGGAGGATTTTCTTTTCGGACATATTTTGAATCTTCATTTATCTGTATTTGAGATTCCTTAGGAAGTAAAAATATTTTATATCCCGAAGATGTATAACCTGAATAAAGAATATTACCTTCTTTATCTATAGCGGGCATAAAAGCCCCGCCAATAACATTTGTAATTCTTTCTTTTGCTTTAGTCACTAAATTATAAGTGTAAAGATTAAATATACCTGTTTCATCGGAAGAATAAATAATTTCATTAACTGATTTAAAGAATGGATTTCGATTATCACTATCATTTTTGATAAGTACTTCGTAACCAGAACCATCAACTTTTACTTTAGCTATTTCCCTCGAATTTGCATAAGAATAATCAAATACTATCCATTCATTATCGGGAGAATATTTAGGATTAAAAACTTGCTCTCCACTTTCAAAAAAAGTTAGTCTTTTGAAATTCTTACCATCAATATCTACAGTCCCAATATTTGTTGTACCATCTTTTTGATAAACAAAGACAATGCTCTTCTCATCCGGTGATATAGATGGATTATTAGCTCTTAAACCAAACGTTAATCGTTTGTCCTTGTCTTTATCTATATCATAAATATATAAATCATGAATATAAGCCATACCCGGATTATCATAATCTAACTTAGCATAAATAATTTGATTTTTATCTCCTACAAATTCGATAGTGGAGCTTGCCATCGAAACCAACATTTTATCTGTGGAATCAGATATATTGTGCAAATAGATTGATGACAAACCAAAGTAATCATTCTTCTTATTACTTACATATAAAAACTTTTTCCCGTCCGGAGAATAATTAGGGTAAAAATTTCCGAAACCAGTAGAAATTATTTGTTTGCCTTCAACTTCATTTTTTCTAACGCTATCGATTCTTTTGTTATAATCATCTATTAAGAAATTACTCCATTCATCATATATTTCGTTGCCATCTTTACCAAGCACATCTTTAAATGCCGCATCAATAGTAAAGTTAGACCATTTACCTAATCTACGAGTAATTTCTACAATTTTTTCTTCACCATACTTTTGTGAAAGATACCTTGTTAAAGCGAAACCTGAATTATAAACCGATTCATTTCCGAGACTTGTTTTATTAAAAACACCCATCTGATTCCAAGTAAGGAGTTTCCCATCTAATGCGTAGGAACGTAGAATCATATCACGATGCGAATCCCAATTATCATAATTGAATTCTTTACGCATATATTGTGCAGTACCTTCAGCAAACCAAGCAGGCATATTAATAGTAGCGACAGGATAAGATGCAATGAAATTAGGAAATCCATAAAGTATATCTGGTCTCCTCTTATCTTCATAATTTAAGAATTGCAAATAAATTGCAGGAATAGCTCTTGATAATTTCATCGCAGATTGAATTTGAACTAGGTGAGTAAATTCATGGGAGATAACATTTCGTAGCCAATTATGCGAACCTCTTAAATCGAAATCAAGTGCAGAAGCCCATATCTCAATTTTATTATCAAAAAAGTATGTTGCTCCATTTGAATAATCATCTATATCTTTTACAACATAGTGAACTGATTCTGGTTCATATCCATATAAAGATGTAATAGGACTCCAAACTTCATCACCAATTTTAGCAATTGTTTTGGCAGTCCTTTCTGCACCTTCGTGGAAATGCACAGATACGTGCTTCCCTTTTATCGTAAACCAATTATATTCTGAATGAAATTCATCAAACTGTGCATTAATTACAATACTTATCGAAAAGAGTATAAAGAGGATTTTTTTTAACATAATAAATTCTTCATTTTTTTGAGATTACTTAATAACTGCTATTTTAATAATTTTATTTCCGGAAGAACCCGAATTACTTTTAATATCTACATGTGCATAATAAACACCACTTGAAATATTTGATACATCCCAAACCGTTTCATTTTCATAGCCGCCTATTCCATTAGAATTTAATTCAGCTACAAGCGCTCCTGATAGGTCAAATATCATAATTTTTACTTCTGAATTTTCTTTTAAGTAATATCGAATGTTTGTTGTATTACCTGTAACCGGGTTAGGATAATTGTAAACAGATTTTTCTGGTAAAAATTCTGATGGAACATTTTTAACAGTTGCCATTGGGAAGAACGAAGTTTTGCTGAAATCAGAAAATCCGGAACTCCACATTTTATCACTCTTTATTCCAATATCTATAACCTCAAGATCAGTTAAATTAGATATCACGCCAACTGCAGTATTAAGTATATTGGCTGATTCCTGTGAATTAAATAGGAAGAGTCTAATTTCATTACTTTCATTTATCGCCAATGGATAACCTTCGATAATCTTTCCATCTCTTAATGCAAAGAGCTCACCTGAATTTGTTGACACGATTATTTCATTGATATCATCATTATCTATATCAGAGGCAACAATTTCGCCTATAAAAGATTTATTTTCACCTATTGTAAAAGGATAATTCTCTTCTATTGCACCCGTGAAATTATATGCAAAAAGCTTATTCCCACTCGTATAAATTATTGAGTTTTCTCCCTTTCCCGATATATCTGCAAGAATAAAATTATTTATATCGGTAATTGATTCAGGTTCGATTATTTTCGGATAATTATCCGAATCGAGTACAATAAACTTGTTTCCATTAGTTAAGATAATGGAAACATATTCGCCATTTTTATCTTTTGTCAAAGCCGCTTTAATTGGCATCTCATTCAAGTTAAATGATGTATTTTTTGTAATAGAATAATATTTCTTATCAGTCAAAACATAATTTTCCGTAATATTATTCAACACTTGTACTAAATTTTCATTCTGAAGAGAAGAAAGGATTTTATCTGTTGAGAAAGAAGATAAAGTTAAGTTAATCGGATCAAATAAGACCGAATAAATATTGTTAGCAGTAGCAATAATTAATCTTACTCCACTATCAAGAGTATTATTTACAGATACCCAGCTGACGTCATTGGGGAAAGTAATTGTTTTTATTGCATCGGTAACACCCTGCTTAAGAATATTAAGATTTTGTCCATAAGCACCAATAATATATTTACTTCCCTCATGGTCAAAAAGCACCGGGGATATCTTAGAGAAATAATCAAATTCAGAATTATAATTACCCTTTTCATCATTAAGGAAAAGTTTACCATTATATAAACGATAGTACCTATTAACTCCACCGAAGTTGGAAGGAATTAGTGAAGTTGTTTCGTTATCAATTAACATTTGAGTGTATATAATTCTCTTAGCTGCATCTGCCTCGTATTTTAGATTAAACGTCATTAATGGCGATACATCACTGAAATTATCGATTGTAATAAGTGAATTAGCACCTTTATTAGATTTTGAATCAGGTTTCGAATCATAAGTAAAAACATTCTTATAGTACTTTGACTCATTTCCTTTGAACCAAAAGTCATCTTCTGTTGCTTGTCCATAAACAGTTTCGCCAAAGATATCATAGAATCTTTCTCCGATATCTTGAATGCCATCCGCTTCAACTAAATCAACACCTTTATTCAAAAGGTCGGCATTAATTTCATTTGAGGAGATTTTCTCATTAATAATTTTTTCATCGATATGCCAAATATAGATACCATTACCGGCAACTGCCCAATCATATTCGTCAATGTCAATAACTACACCTTTAAGAGTATCGGCAGAATACCATTGAAAACTATTACCACCTTTGGTATAATGCGAAGTAAAAGTTTGATCACCGATTTTATAAGTTACGTTTGCACCATCATTATGAGCATCTCGATTTCTATTTTCAATTAAATAATATTCATTATTATTTATGGGTATTTTAAATATATTTTGGTTTTTATCATTCGATTGTGAAGAAGCAATTGAGTGGTTACCACTATTTGAATAAATGGTTAGAGGAGTTTCCCAACCAAGGAATATTTTTTCCCATGCAGATGGTTCCGGAGGAAATGCCCCGCTATATGCAAATATAGATTCACCATCCATTAAACCTGTACGTCCTATTGCACTTGTACCAGTAGTAGTATTAAATAGATCAGGAAGTCCGAGATGACTTGCAATACTTGAGACTATTAATCCATTGGTAGTTAATTCAATTAAAACATCACCTGAGATTGAACTGATTTCTCTTGATTCAGTTGAAGGGAGAATTAATGTATTAGTTACTAATTTATTAGGAAGATTAAACCCTGTAAAAGAAACACCAAAAATTTCCTTAAGGGATTTTAGCCCAAGATAAATTGAAGGAATATCTCTCTCTCCTCCTATACTGCCTGGAGGATTAAATTCTCTCCCTACTCCGGCATGAAAAACTATAAACAAATCATAAGTACTAAAATCAAAATTCATATTTTGTTGAGATGCTTTATCCCAAATTTCTTGTGAAAATTTTCCGAGATTTGCTAAATCATTTGGGCTCTGTGGTGTAGGAGAATAATTTCTCATTGTTTCATTTAAGGTAATCACATCTGGTAAAACCGTATAATCTATTGTCAATTTACCTTTAGAAACTTTATTAAAATAATTTTTTGCAAACAAAAGATGATTTTCAAAATATTGTTTATCAAAAGGTAATGGGTCTAAAATTGTATCTCCATAACTCTTGGAATAGATTGAACCAAACTTACCATTACCAAAAGTATTTTGATCTGTGTCTTGTTGGAAATCTACCATCACAGCAAGAATTTTAATATGAGAAACCTGTTTTGTAGTGCCGTTAAAAGATTGGGCAGATAAACTGCCCAAGCAAATCGTAAAAATTACTAAAAGATACTTTTTCATAAAGAATTATATTCCGCGAGGGAAACCTTGTTTTTGAATAGAAGTATTGCCCCAACCAATAAGAAGGGTAAAACGTAATGTATTTGATAATGGGTGGTTTTCACCATTCTTAAAAAGATCAGTAGTGATATAACTAAAATCAAATCCATAAAGATCATATCTGATACCGGCACCAAGAGTAGCAAATTTTCTATTTCCATAAGCAGGATCTTCATAAAAGAATCCGGCACGAAGTGCGAACATAAAATCTTCAGGAATTCCATACCAATATTCAATACCCATTGAAGTTACGACATCTCTTAATTCTTCGCTTAGCGGCTGATCAGCCCATGCAGTAAATATTGCTTTATAAAATTCATCTTTCTTTTTTGTGGAATCAGCGCGGCTAACTAATAGTTTTGAAAAATCTAAAGTCATTGTTAGTGAGTTATAATCATCTTCAAAAAAACGAGCAGCGAAACCGAGACGGAAATTTGTAGGAATTGGATCTGCCTGTGCTTGATCTATGTAATAAATTTTGGGACCAATATTAGATAGGTTAGCACCAATGCTGAATTTATTGCCTATATTTCCAATCAATGGAAGTTCCAAATCTTCAGGACGCCACATTCCTGCCACATCAAAACTCACTGAAGTAGCAACACCTTTGCCCTGTTCTTGTTCAGTTGGTTTATCAGATAGACGGCTATGTATTAGACGGAAATTAAATCCCAAACCCCAATCTGTAGAAATCTTTGTTGCATAACCTAAAGTTAAAGCTGCATCGAATGATCTGAATGTACCAATCGGATCAGGAGAATTGGATGAAGTCCGAACAAATTCACCAAAATTCATATATGTAACACTTGCAGTTACACTTCCATTTAGATCATCTATATATTGTCTATAAGTCGCATAATCATAGAATAAATCGAGTTGAAATTGTGGCAGCCAGTTGCTGTGAGTAAAGCTAACTTCTGATCCAGTCAAAAAAGCAATACCGGCAGGATTCCAAAAAATTGCAGCTGAATTATCAGCTAAACCTGCTCCTGATTCCCCTATTCCACCTGCTCTTGAATCTGGTGCCAATAAAAGA
Organism: Melioribacteraceae bacterium; assembly: GCA_041674625.1. GTDB lineage: Bacteria > Bacteroidota > Ignavibacteria > Ignavibacteriales > Melioribacteraceae > BRH-c32. The sequence continues at coordinate 47,591 of JBAYVI010000008.1, forward strand.
AATGGTACTGCTGATTCACCTTGTGCAAACGTGACTTTAGTATAGACAACAGATATCATTAATATCAGAATAAAAATCATTCTTTTCATACTTTATTTACCTCCATTTATTTTCAATTTATCTTATTACTGCTAACTTACCGAGATACGAATTTTTAAATTCACCATCTACGGTTTCTACAATTAATTTATAAAAATAAACACCATTAGCAATCTATTGCCATCAGCATCCCTTCCATCCCAATTGATTCTAACAAATTTATCAAATACATTAAATGCTTCAATCTCCTTAATCAATCTGCCAGCTACCGTATAAACCTTAATTTTAATATCAATTGGTTTTGTAAGATTATGCTGAAATGTAAAATCCGTTTCATTAGAAAAAGGATTTGGATAATTATAAATATCACTTAACGTAATTGTTCCATCATCAACCACAGTAAAATAGGTAGTTGATTCAGAAAAATTATTAAAAACATCCCACGCCTTGATTCTAATATTATGATTTCCTAACTCAGTGCCTGTAAACTTGAACTTAATTAAACCTGATTTACCACCTGAATTTAGATCTCCAATAAAATAATTAGTTAAATCTAAAGTAGATGTTTCGTTTCCGTCTAATATCCCTTCTAACTTATGTCCGATACCTGTGCCGGTTGTATTTAATCCCGTATCATCTTTGAGTTTTACTAATAAGGTGAAATCACGATTAACAAGATTAGAATTTTCAAATGAGATGTCATCAAAATAAACTTCAATTTCGGGACCTTTACCATCATTAGTAGCATTTGGATTAGTACCGCCTACTTTTATTTTATTCGTAACTCCAATACCATCATTTTCTTCATTAAAGATGTAAGAGATTATTTTACCATTTTTATTCTCGTAAGAAATATCTTTTGGAACAGTAAAATCAGTTTGGAATAACCCATTATTAATCGCAACTCTTCCTCTATAAATTAATCCGCCTTGCATTGTAACGGTATAATTCATCTCCTTAATTTCTACATTTCTCTCGGAATCATAAACACTTATTATACCTTCTCCATTAAAGTTATTTATCTGACCCGCTGAATTAGTAACAGTCCCTTTTATACTAACTTCACCAAGAGCAGTAATCTGGACATCTGTATTTAGTGCATTACTATTGATAGAATCGATCCTTACAGGAATCCGAGGTTCATCAAGCCGAAGTGCGGGATCGCCAAAGAAATGGAATTTTTCATCATTCTCTTCAGTTCTAAACTGTTTAGTTAGAAAATAAGCTCTTCCTAATCTTATAGGCGAATTATTAGCATCACGATTTCTAAAAATATTAGAGTAAAATGAATCATTTAAAGCAGCATTAAGAGACGAATAAACTACTCGTGCAGCAGTAAAACCTGCTATCGCACCGGAATTTGGTTTTGTTATCATTATTTCAGTAGCACTTTGTAATGCCGGATCATCGTACTTTCCAAAATCGCATGTCGCTGCTGTTAAAAAGAAATATTTATCATTTTTTAATTGCGGTATTGTAGTTGATTTTTCAAATACCGATTCATGTGCCCATACATCGGGGTTTCCATGTCCAATAAAATTAAGTATTAATGTACCATTATTAACAGCATCAATAATTGCTTGATTAACTAATGGCTTCCTTCTGCCTAATCCTGTTGCCACAGTAGGATACATTGCAAGATATATTTTATTTTGATCGAAATATTTCGGAACACGATTATTAGCTAAATTCTCTGTTTGACGTGTATGAATATTCCCATCATCCTGTCCGGTTGCAGCCGGACCATCGTCTGCTACAAGCGTAATTGTATTACGCCATAAACCTTTTTCAACATTTTGCTCATACTGAATTATTTTATCAACTACTATTTCAGCATCTTCTACTGAACGAATATTTAATCTGCCGATGGCTAGATCTGCTTTAGCATCATTTCCATTTATTCGAGCATAGTAATCATCAGTTGGATATGCTAAAATTTCATCTAACGACTCTTTTGTTTGATATGTTGGGACGTAGTTTTTGTCCTGCTTTTCAGAATTAAGATAATCATAATCACCATCACCAAATAACAAAACGTAAAAAGGTTTAGTCTGCCATGTTTTATATGCATTAGAAAGAAAATTTCTAATTGCTGTGGGATCAAGATTTCCACCTGAATACTGATTTATAATTTCATCTACATAGAACACATCTCCTGATAAAGGAGAAAGATTATCGCTTGCTCTAAAATCTCTTAATCGCTCTGCCTGAGTCTTAAATATTTTATTAGTTATGATTATATACTCCGAACCGGAAGTGATTGCTCTTAGGTCCCGATTCTCTATTTTTTCTATACCAGATGGTGATTTGAACGCAGAAGAATTGACACCATAATATTTAGAAACTGCTCCTTTAGTTTCATAAGAAGAAAACTTAAATTCCCCTCCACTAATATTAGCACCTTGAATTACTTTTACATTTTGAAAATCAGTAATATCAAAACCATTTATTGCACTATTAGAAAAATTGAAAAAATTATAAGATATTAGTGAAGTAGTATCTTTAGAAAAAACTATCAAATTATCCACAGTTGCTTTCAATTGAGAAATAAATTCAATCTCGAAATAATCAAGAGCAATACGAGCACTTGTAGAACTGCTTTCCATTGTGAATTTTAAATTACTTCGGTCATCTGTAAGTGTACTTGAATAAACAGCCGAACCAATAAGTTCCCTTCCATATCTATAAGAAGATTTACCAATTGCGGAAGCTGAATAAATTTGATTATTATTTTCTGTTAATTTAATTGTAATTGTAGGGTCAGAAGCATTAACTAATCTGAACCGATAATTAATTCTACTATTAGGGAGAATATTATTAAGTGTACTGATAAAATTTCTGCTTTTAGTAGTTTGATCTAATTCATCACCTAAATATTCTCTACCGCTCTTTCCGATATTTGTACTGTCTTTGTCATAAACCCTGAATGAGGATGTTGACGTTTGCGTAAAACCGGATTGATCATTTATCGACTGTTTAACTTCCATTCTTTTTCCGCGTTCTCCACCAGAAATAATCCAGTAATAATTCTTTTTAGTATATGGATTTTTACTTCTTGCGATTTTAGAACTTTTATCATACTCCCAAAAATCAACAGATCTCCCATAGAAAAGGATATAATCACTTTGATTAAATACTCCATCTTCTTCTCCAACAGAATAAATCGCTAATTCTTTTAGATTATCCGTGGATTCTAATTGAGATTCACTAAGCGGATAGCCGCCATTATTATAAATTTTTATTGTCCTTGGGTCAACATTATCTGGATTAATCCCAACTGATTGAAGAAAAGTTCTATCGATTTTATATATTCCTTCATCCGGAGCTAAGAAACGATAAATTGCTGAACTAAAAATTGAATTAGTTTTTAATAATCTAAAGTCGCCGCTTTTTGCTTCTCCCCATTTTTTAGCCACATCCCAATTAAGAATAGAACTGTTTTTCTCTTTTTCACTAATTTCTGTATAAATACCTACCGATTGATCAAAAGTAATAGTAACAACAATTCTTTTATAGATTTTTATTTGGTTTGTTGAAGGATCAAAATTAATTGGGAAAAAATTAATAGTCTGAACTTTCAACTCCCTTACAAGACCAAAATCACCGAACTCAACTGGAGCTGAAGATAATTGGTTGTAATATTCTGGAACAGTTCTATAATCGTATTCTGAGAATCCATTTGTATTTTTTAGAAAAGGTTTTGGTGCAAGTGAACCAATTAGTGTGGAATATTCAGCTGAGACAATACTTATGCTATTAATTGCTGAGGGTACACCGATATTTAATTCTCTTTTTAATATTCCGGGGAGACCAAATTCCAAACGATTATCAATAAAGGAATTTGATATAGTAAATTTATAAAACTTACCTAATGGACTATTAATTATCTGTGTATCAATGACCACAGGAGTAAATTCAATAGTTATTGAATTACTATTTGACGATAAAATTCTTACATCTTGAGCGGATAAAACCTGAGCAGATATTAAGAATAAAAATAAAGAGAATATATATTTCATTAAACCTATTTAATAAATAGTGTCAAAAATGTCCCGTAGCAAATTCTCTATAATTTTTTCCTTAAAGTTTAGACAAAATTAGTTAAACATCGACTTAAATGTCAAGCCATTTATTTTGGGTGAATATTTTAACGTATTCCAATAATAATGAAAAAATTGATAAATAAAAACTTTGCTTAAATCCGGGTGTCCTTTTTATAAAAAATACAATAATTAGTCAGATTACAAAAATCGCATTTAGGCTTTTTTGCATTACAAATTGTCCTTCCATGAGTTGCTAACCAATGAGAAGAATTAATCCAATAACTTTCCGGCAACAGCTCTTTTAATTTTAATTCTATTTTATCAGGATTATCTGATTCAGCAAAACCCAATAAATTTGATAATCTTTTAACGTGAGTATCAACAGCAATTGTAGGAATACCAAACGCATTACCGGCAACAACTGAAGCAGTCTTCCGTCCAACTCCGCTTAATGAAGTCAATTCAATAAAATCAGAGGGTACTACTGAATTAAATTTTTTTACCAATTCATTGCAGCAAGAAATTATTGATTTAGCTTTTTGCTTATAAAAACCGGTAGAATAAATCTCTCTTTCTAATTCTTCTATTTGAGCATTTATAAAATCTTCGGGCGATTTATATTTTTCAAATAAAGTTTTTGTAACAATATTCACCCTTGCATCAGTACATTGCGCCGAAAGGATCGTAGCAATAAGCAATTCAAAAGGATTGGAATAATCCAATGCAGGTTTTACATCGGGATATGTATCCTTAAGGATATTAAATATCTCGACTGCTCTATTTTTGTCTTTATTATCTATATTCATAAAAAACAAAAAGGGAAATTAAAATATTTCCCTTTAGTAGCGCGTACGGGGTTCGAACCCGTGATCTCCGCCTTGAGAGGGCGGCGTCCTAAGCCACTAGACGAACGCGCCTTGAAACTTTAATCCAAA